>JBCCVL010000077.1:0-26858 GCA_039195375.1 Actinomycetota bacterium | reverse complement strand
CTCGACGACCCCAAACCAGCCGAACCAGCTCCCGCCGTCGGCTTCGAAGACCTCGACGACCCCAAACCAGCCGAACCAGCCCCCGCCGTCGGCTTCGAAGACCTCGACGACCCCAAACCAGCCGAACCAGCCCCCGCCGTCGGCTTCGAAGACCTCGACGACCCGAAACCGAACCGCCGCAAGGACGACCAGGAGCCCGATGCCGACGAGGCATCGACGTCGGATGCGGCCCACGAAGGCGACGAGCGTGGCGGCGAAGCCGATGCGCCGGTCGCCGCTCCGGTCGGGTTCGAAGATCTTTGATCATCGGCCCCGCCAGCCTCAACTGGGCCCGGCCTCGCGCCGATAGTGCTCGGAGAGGTTCATGGCTCCACCGGCCTGCAGAAGGGAACTCGCTGTGACCACGACCGACCCAACCCTGGCGCTCCATCACGAGATCCTGGACCGCGCCGAGGCCCTGCGCCCACTGCCTATCACCGTGGTCCGACTGGCCAGCACCGTGGCCGACCCCGACTCCGACGTCGAAGACATGGTCGCCATCCTGCGCGAAGATCCCAGCCTGGTCGCATCGCTGCTCCGAGAGGCCAACTCCGCCTGGTCCGGCCCGACGTCGAACATCACCACGATCCAGGCCGCCGTCACCCGACTCGGCTCCGGACGGGTGCTGGCGATCGCCATGGACGTCTCGCTCGACCTGCAGTCCCCGCTGCAGCTCGTCGGCTACGACCTCAGCACCGAGCAGCTGCGGGAGCACGCCATCTGGGCATCGTTCGTCGCCGAGGGCGTGCAGTCCCTGGCTCGCGATCGGGTCGGTCCCGAGGTGATCACCGCTGCGTTCCTCCACGACATCGGCAAGAGCCTGCTCGACGAGCACCTCGACGCCCGCTACTTCCGCTTCGCCTGGAGCCCCGATCGTGAGATCGTCGAAGCCGAGCAGGAGCTCGCCGGCGTCGACCACGCCGAGCTCGGCGCACTCCTGATGGAGTTGTGGGGCATTCCCCAGGGCATCTGCGACGCCATCCGGTACCACCATCACCCCGAGATCTCGCCGACGCCGCTCGCCGCCGTCGTCGCCATCGCCGATGGCCTCAGCCACCACTTCCGGGGCAGCAGGGCCGGCACGCTCGACGAGACGGTCGACTGGTCGCTCAACCTGCTCGGCCTGGCCCGGGAGCAGGTCCTCGATCGCACCGAGAAGGTGCTGTTCCGGGCCGGTCTGCTCGACTGAGTCGAACCTGCGGCGCAGGTTCTCGCCCGGGGACCGCCCGGGAGATCAGGCCGGTCGCCGGTCGTGGGTCCACCCGGCCCGGTCCCTCGGCCCCGGCCGACGATCCCCCCGCACGGAGCGGGCCTCGATCACGAGGCCCGCTCCGTCGCGTCCCGGCGCCGACGTCCGACACCGAGCTCGGCCTCGGTGGTGCCGAGGCCACGATCCCGTCGATCGTGCGCCCGTCCATCGTGAGAACGCCTTGCGCCCGGCCGCGTCGACGTGCGGTCGCACGGGGACGTTGCGGCTCGAGGTCGAGGCGAACGAGCTCGACCAGGACGCTGGCGGGACACACGCATCGGCTCGAACACGGACGAGGAACGGTGACTGACCGGGGCGATGTCGCCTCGACCCCATCGGATGGGGCCCGAACCGGACCCGAAACCGGTCAGCGAAGAGGCGACCACCGTCGTGCGATCGAGTCGGGCTCGTCGGCGGCGGCGATGGGCACCTCGACCAGGTCGCTCAGGTCGGCGGACCGGTCGAGAGGCGAGACGTCGACCCTGTGCGCAGCCGAACCGATGCCAGGACGCGACCGAGGGGAGCCTCGACGGCTCCCCTCGGGGTCGAACGATTGCGCCGGCGGCGCCGAGACGTGAGCCCCGGTCAGCCCTGATACCAGACGCCGAAGCGACCGGAGCCGTAGCCGTCGACCTGCGCCTCACACAGCGCCATCGGCGACCCGGCGGCCACGATGGCCTGCATGGCATCGAGATCGTGATCCATGCCGGGGTCGAGCCGGACCCGCATCGGGGTGGCCTCGTCGATGAGTCGCGACAGGACGTTCGAGACCTCGCGGTACACGTCGAGGAGATCGTCGTCCGGCGTGTCACCGGCGTCGTCGCAGCGCCCAGCCGGGATCATGGCCAGGGCGGCCGACGTCCGATGGGCGAAGTCGAGATCGGATCCGATCACGGCCACGAGCTGGTTCTCGTTGGTCACGAGGCCTCGGATCGTGGCGGGATGGGGGTCGACCGAGTCGGTCGGACCGGCGGTGATCTCCCGGCCGATGAGGTTGGTCAGCAGCTCGCCGACCTCGTCGATCTGCATGGCTACGGACATGTCAGGCTCCTACTGCGGTCAGGGCCGCCTCGAGGCGACCGGTATCGATCGGCTTCGACAGGAAGAAGGAGGCACCGGCCTCCTGGGCCTGCTTGCGGATCTCGACGCTCGACTCGGACGTGACGAACCCGACGGTGACCGAGTTCCCCTCGGCCCGAAGCGACCGGAGCATCTCGATACCGGTCAGGTTCGGCATGTTCCAGTCGGCGAGGATCAGGTCGGGCTGCTCCCGCTCGGCGACCTCGATGGCCTCTGCGCCGTCCTCGGCCTGGACCACTTCGGCATCCCCATAGCCGGCCTGGCGAATCGACCTGGCGATCAGCTTTCGCATGACGGGGCTGTCGTCGACAACCAATATCTTCATCCTGCCTCCAGTGGTGGTGACCGGTTCGGCCGACCTCTGTCGGCCCACGTTCCACCTTCGGTCTCAACGGTGGGTTCTTGAGCAGAAGCGACGGCGTCCGGCACCGCCTCGCCCTTCCTCGATTGCCACTAAAGATGCGCTCCCGCGCTCCGATCCTTGACTTCGCCGCCTCAGATCTTCTGGCGGACCAGCGGTCGTCCCCCCTGGCGACCGACGAGCGGGAAGAGGACTGGACACGAACATGACCACCGTCAACCTGAAGAACCGTGAGCTGCCAGGCTTCGTCGGCCAGGCCAAGGAACGGTTCCGAAGCCTGAACGTCAAGCTGGCCCTGATGTTCCTGGCGATCGGCATCGTTCCGGTCCTGTTGATCGGCACCTACGCCGTCAACCGCTCGACGGCGACGCTGACGACGGTCGCCTCCCACGAGATGGAGGTGGCGGCGCTCGAGACGATCGACCTGATCGACCGCAACCTCTTCGAGCGCTACGGCGACGTGCAGGCCTTCGCCGCCAACCCACTGGCCCAGGGCACCCGGGCCGAAGCCACGGAGATCGTCGACTTCCTCACCGGCGTCTACGGCATCTACGACCTGATGCTCATCGTCGACCTCGATGGCAGGGTGACGGCGACCAACTCGGTCGACTTCGAGGGCGCACCGGTCGACACCGGTCAGCTGATCGGACGCGACGTCTCCGACACCGACTGGTTCCAGACGATCGCATCGGGCAACACCCCTGATGGCGGCACCTACTACACCGACGTCGAACGGAACTCGATCGTCGACGAGGTCTACGGCGACAACCGAATGACGCTGGCCTTCACCGCACCCATCTACGACCGCAGTGGCGAGATGGTCGGCGTCTGGCACAACAAGGCGTCGTTCGAGCGGATCGTCATCGACATCACCGAAACCGTCCGCCACGAGCTCGAGGAGCTCGGGCTGGAGACGACCGAGATCCAGATCCTTCGCAGCGACGGCGTCGTCATCGTCGACGGCGACCCCAACGCCGTCCTCGACTTCAACCTCGCCGAATCCGGCCTGCAGGCCGCTCAGGCCATCGTGGACCACGAGATCCACGCCGGCGCCTTCGTCGAGGAGAACACCCGACTCGGGGTCGAGCAGATCAACGGCTACGCCAACAGCCAGGGCGCCCTCGGGTTCCCCGGCTACGGCTGGGGCGCGCTCGTGCGGGTCGCCGTCGACGAGGCCGTTGCCGACGCTGCGGTGCTCCGCAACGCGATCTACGTTGCCGTCGTCATCTCGGCGCTGATCACCGGCGCCATCGGCACCTGGTACGCCCGCCGCCTGTCCGCCCCGATCCGGAACCTGGCCGAGCGGGCCGAGCTGGTGGCGCAAGGCAACTTCGAGGTCGCCAACCTCGGCCTCGAGCGCAACGACGAGATCGGTGACCTGGCCAGCTCGTTCGACGAGATGACCGACATCCTCGCCGTCGTCGGCTCCCAGGCCGAGGCCATCGCCGCCCGTGAGCTGTCGGCACCGGCCCTCCAGGAGCCCATCCCCGGCCAGCTCGGTCAGGCGTTCCGTGGCATGATCGAGTCGCTCCAGGAGCTGGTCAACGAGCTACGGACGTCCTCGGGCCAGCTGGCCGACTCGGCCAAGACCCTGACCGATGTCAGCACCTCGGTCGGTGACAACGCCGAGCGCACCTCGAACCAGGCGGCGATGGTGTCGTCGACCGGCGACGAGGTGTCGAGCAGCGTGTCGACCGTCGCCGCCGCCGTGGAGGAGATGAACGCCAGCATCGGCGAGATCGCCGTCAGCGCAACCGAGGCCTCACGTGTGGCCAACGAGGCGGTCTCGGTGGCCCAGCAGACGTCGAGCACGATCTCGAAGCTCAGCGAGTCGAGCGAGGAGATCGGCAACGTCATCAAGGTCATCAACTCGATCGCCGAGCAGACCAACCTCCTCGCCCTCAACGCCACCATCGAGGCGGCGAGGGCCGGCGAGGCCGGCAAGGGCTTCGCCGTCGTCGCCAACGAGGTCAAGGAGCTGGCCAACCAGACCGCCAGTGCCACCGAGGAGATCAGCCTCCGGATCCAGACGATCCAGACAGACGCAACCGGGGCCGTCGAGGCCAACGGCAAGATCGGCGAGACGATCGACCGGATCAACGAGATCTCGACCGCCATCGCCTCGGCGGTCGAGGAGCAGTCGGTCACCACGTCCGAGATCGGGCGGAGCATCACCGAGGCCGCAACCGGCACCGGTGAGATCGCCCACAACATCACCGAGGTGGCCAACGCCGCCAACTCCACCCGTGAGGCGACCAACGACACCAAGACCTCGGCCGAGGAACTGGCTGTCATGGCCGCCGGCCTCAAACAGCTCGTGGACCAGTTCCACTAGCCAACGCCCGACCAGAGAGACAGGAGACGCAAGTGGACGAGATCATCTCGGAATTCCTGGTCGAGAGCTACGAAGGCCTCGATCAGATCGACCAGAACCTGATCGTGCTCGAGGAGTCGCCAGACGACGTCGGGATCCTGAAGGAGATCTTCCGGACCCTGCACACGATCAAGGGCACCTGCGGGTTCCTCGGCTTCTCCAAGCTGGAGCGACTGGCTCACGCGGCGGAGAACCTGCTGAGCCTCCTGCGGGACGGCGAGCTGTCGATGACGGCCGAGATCGCCGATGCGCTGCTGGCCGCGGTCGGCGACATCCGAGGCATCCTCGCCACCATCGAGGCGTCGGAGGAGGAGGGCGACCCCGACATCGACGGCATCGTCGTCCGACTCGACGCCCTGGCGTCTCCAGACGCCGCCCCGGCCGATGCGACGCCGGGCGAGTCCGATGATGCCTCGACCGAGGCGACCTCCGAGGAGGAACCGGCAGCGCCGGCCGACGGGGCCGCCGACAAGGACGCCGGTACCGAGCCGGCGGCTGTGGCCACCCCGGGCGACGACGACACCACCGACGATGACGCCGCCGGCGAGGTCGACGGCACCGCCGGTGCGGATGCCGAGGACGACCAAGCCGACGGCCCCGCCGAGGACGGCGCCCGCATCGGCGACCTGCTCGTCGAGTCCGGTGCCGCCGGGCGCACCGACGTCGAGATCGCCGCGGCCGAGCAGTCGCTCGGCGACAACCGGGAGATCGGCAAGATCCTCGTCGACGACGGCCGGGCCAAGGCCAAGGAGGTCGAGGAGGCGGCGACCCAGCAGAAGCGCAGCGTCGCCGACAGCTCGATCCGGGTCGACGTCGCCCTGCTCGATCGCCTGATGAACCTCGTCGGTGAGCTGGTCCTCTCCAGGAACCAGATCATCCAGCTCGCCTCGGACGGCGACAACAACGGGCTCGGCCCGCCATCCCAGCGACTCAACCTGATCACCAGCGAGCTGCAGGAAGGGGTCATGAAGACCCGCATGCAGCCCATCAACAACGTGTGGGCCAAGCTGCCGCGCGTCGTCCGCGACCTGTCCCGCCAGCTGGGCAAGAACGTGAACGTCGAGATGATCGGCAAGGAGACCGAGCTCGACCGCACGATCATCGAGGCCATCAAGGACCCGCTGACCCACATCGTCCGCAACACGGTCGATCACGGCATCGAGTCCCCGGAGGAGCGGGCCGCCGCCGGCAAGCCGGAAGAGGGTCTGCTCCTGCTCCGCGCGAGCCACGAGGGTGGCCAGGTCAACATCGAGATCTCCGACGACGGCAAGGGGATGGACGCAAGCGCCCTGGCCAACAAGGCCATCGAGAAGGGTGTGGTCACCGCCGAGCAGGTCGCTCGCATGAGCGAGCAGGAGATGGTCAACCTGATCTTCAAGCCTGGCTTCTCCACCGCCGAGCAGGTCAGCAACGTGTCCGGCCGAGGCGTCGGCATGGACGTGGTCAAGACCAACGTCGAGCGCATCGGCGGCACGGTCGACCTCAAGACCGAGCAGGGCGTCGGGACGACGTTCAAGATCAAGATCCCGCTCACCCTGGCCATCATCCCCGCCCTGGTGGTGAGCTGCGCGGACAACCGCTACGCCATCCCCCAGGTCAACCTGCTCGAGCTCGTCCGGCTCGAGGCCGACGACGAGAAGAACCGGATCGAGGACCTGCACGGCGCCCCGGTCTACCGGCTCCGGGGCCGGCTGCTCCCGATCGTCGACCTCCGCGATCAGCTCGGATCCGAGCGGGTCCAGCGGGACTCGACCAACATCGTGGTGCTCCGGGCCGACGACCACACCTTCGGGCTCATCGTCGACTCGATCGAGGACACCGAGGAGATCGTGGTCAAGCCGCTCGGTCGCCAGGTCAAGGACCTCAGCCTCTTCGCCGGGGCCACGATCATGGGCGACGGGCGCATCGCCCTCATCCTGGACCTCATGGGCCTGGCCAGCGAGGCCCGCCTGCTCGATGCCGGCGCCGGCGAGGGCAAGACCGTGTTCGACGGTGTCACCGACAGCCACTCGACCGTGCTCGACGACCGGACCCTGCTGCTGCTCGGTCTCGGCGAGCAGGACCGGGTGGCCATTCCGCTGGCCAGGGTCGAGCGGCTGGAGGAGTTCCCGTCCGACGCCCTCGAGCGCTCGGACGGCCGCACCGTGGTCCAGTACCGGAACAAGATCATGCCGCTGATCGATCTCGCCCCGACGATCGGCTACTCCAACAGCGCGTTCTACGACAACGACCGGATCAGCGTGGTCGTGTGCAACTTCGGCAGCCTCACCGTCGGCCTGGCCGTCGACGCCATCCTCGACATCGTGTCGCACGCCGAGGTGCTCGAGAACGTCAGTGACGACTTCGAGACCGTGGTCATCAACGAGCAGGTGACCGACGTCATCGACGCCACCTCGGTGGTGTCGTCGGTGCTGCCGATCCCGATCCCCCACGACCCGCCCCCGATGGAGGCGACTTCGTTCGATGCCCTCGATTCCGCTGTGCCGGCGCCGACAGGAGCCTGACCACGACGGCGCAGCGCCCGTCCGTTCCACCCGACGATGACCAAGGGAAACTAGATGCTCGACGTCTCCACCACCCTGAATCAGCTCTGTACCTTCCGGCTCGGCCCGCTGTACCTGGGGATCAACGTGACCGAGGTCCGGGAGGTCCTGCTCCAGGCCGACGTGACCACGGTCCCCCACGCCGATGACGTGATCGAGGGGCTGATAAACCTCCGGGGTCAGATCGCCACCTGCATCGATCTGCGCCGCCGGCTCGGTATCGAGCCACGAGAGCCGGAGATGGTGCCGATCCACGTGGTGACCATGACCGACGGGGAGCCCGTGACGCTCCTCGTCGACGCCGTCGGCGACGTCGTCGACGTCGACCCGGACACCTACGAGACACCGCCGACGACGATGGACCCGAACACGCGGGAGCTGATCCTCGGCGCCTACAAGCTGGACACCGAACTACTGCTCGTCCTCGACCTCGACAAGATCACCTCCGTCGGGCCGGGGAACGGCAAGGGGGAGCCCTCATGACCGAGACCGCTGCGCCGACCACCGGCGCCGCAACGCAACTGACCGCCATGGTGATCGACGACTCCAGGGCTGCCCGAACCCTCGTCGGCAACATGCTCGGCAAGCTCGGCTTCACCGTCGTGGCGGCCGAGCACGGCCGGGATGCGCTCGACAAGCTGATCGAGAACGAGGAAGCCCCCGCCGCCGTCGTCGTCGACTGGAACATGCCGGTCATGGACGGTGTCGAGTTCGCCAGGGAGTTCCGCAAGCAGGACAAGTTCAAGACCACTCCCCTGCTGATGATCAGCTCGGAGTCGGACCCTCGCCGGGTGGCCTCCGCCCTCCTGGCCGGTATCGACGAATACCTGTTCAAGCCCGTCGACTCGGAGATGATCCGCGAGCGCCTCGGCATGCTCGGCCTCCACGTCGGGGAGGGCTGATGGCCGGGAAGATCCGCGTCCTGGTGGTCGACGACGCCACCGTGGTCCGGGGGATGCTGTCCAAGCTGATCAACGCCGAGCCCGACATGGAGCTCGCCGGCTCTGCCGCAGACGGCAAGGCTGGTATCGAGCGGGCCAAGGAGTTGAAGCCGGACGTCATCGTCCTCGACATCGACATGCCGATCATGACCGGGCTCGAGGCCCTGCCGATCCTGCGGCGGGAGCTCCCCGAGACCCCGGTGATCATCTTCTCGACCCTGTCGCAGGCCGGGGCCGCCATCACCCTCGATGCGCTGGCCGCCGGCGCCGCCGACTACTCGACCAAGCCGAGCAAGGCCGGCAGCTCCACCGCCGCTGCCGATCAGGTCCGCAACGAGCTGCTGACGAAGATCCGCGGCCTGTCCGGTCGACCGCCGGAGCCCGTGGCCTCGTCGGGAACCGCCCGGCCGGCGGCCGCAGCCCCGGCGGGATCCGCCGCCGTCTCGACTCGGCCCCGACTGGCCCAGCCGGTCGACGCCCTCATCATCGGGAGCTCGACCGGTGGACCGGCGGCCCTCGAGGTCACCCTGCCGAAGCTGCCGAGCAACCTCACCATCCCGATCCTGATCGTGCAGCACATGCCGCCGACGTTCACCACGGTCCTGGCCGAGCGACTCAACCGCATCTGCCCGTTCCCGGTCCACGAGGCCGAGCAGGGCATGAAGGTCGAGGCCGGCCACTGCTACCTCGCCGCAGGTGGCTTCCACATGCGGCTGGTCCGCGACGGTAACGGAGTTCACCTCGCCCTCGACGACGGACCGAAGATCAAGTCCTGCCGGCCGTCGGTCGACGCCCTGTTCGACTCGGCCAGCGACGTCTACGGCCCCCGCCTGGTGGCCACCATCCTCACCGGGATGGGCGACGACGGTCTCGACTCGTGCAGCCGGCTGGCCCAGCACAACGTCGAGATCATCGTCCAGGACGAGGAGACCAGCGTCGTCTGGGGCATGCCGGGCGCCGTCGCCCGGGCCGGCCTGGCGACCCGCTGCCTCGCCCTCGACGAGATTCCCAAAGCTCTGCTCGAGACGGCCGCCCGTCGGGCCCCCTCCGTCCCCCGAGCCGCGAAGAAGGTGGTGACATCGTGACGGCGACCCAAGCTGACCAGGAGACAACCGAGCTCAGCGCAGACGACCTCAAGTACGTCGAGGACCTCGTCCTCAGCAAGATCGCGGTGCAGCTGACCGGCAAGGCCTACCTGATCGAGAGCCGGCTGGCCCCCGTTGCCCGGCTGCACAAGATCGGTGGGCTCCAGGACCTGGTCCGGCAGCTCAAGCTGAAGAGCAACCGGCAGCTCGAGGCCGACGTCATCGATGCCATGACCACGAACGAGACGTCGTTCTTCCGGGACCGACATCCGTTCGACGTGCTGGCCGAGAACGTCATCCCCCGACTCCTCGAGGCCAACAACGGCGGCCCGATCCAGATCTGGAACGCCGCGTCGTCGAGTGGGCAGGAGCCGCTGAGCATCGCCATGATCCTCAGCGACAAGTTCCCGCAGCTGGTGGCGGCCAGGAAGGTCAAGATCCTGGCAACCGATGTCTCGCCGGCCATGGTCGACCGGACCAAGCGGGCGGTCTACTCACGGTTCGAGATCAATCGCGGCCTCCCGGCCGACTACGCCACCCGCTTCTTCCAGCAGCAGGGTCGCGATTGGGTGGCTCGCAAGGAACTGGCCGACATGATCGACGCCCGGCTGCTCAACCTGATCGAACCGTGGCAGAGCGTACCCCGGGCCGACGTGGTGATGATCCGCAACGTGCTCATCTACTTCTCGCCCCAGGTCAAGCGCGACATCCTGCACCGGATCGCCACCCAGGTCCTCAAACCGGGCGGATTCCTGTTCCTCGGAGCCAGCGAGTCGCCGGCCGAGATGGACAGCGACTACCAGCTGGTCACCGCGGGCGCGTCCCGCCTCTACACCACCAAGAACGGAGCGTAGTCCATGACCGATCAGGCCCTGACCCCCGGTGCCGTCAGCGATCACGCCGAACCACTCATCGATCCGATGGAGCTCGAGGCCATCATCGTCGAGGTGCTCGACGCCCTGGTGATGAACGCCGGGATGGACCTGGACACGCCGATCCCGGACGAGCCGGGGGTCGACGCATCGCCGATCCACGGCACGATCGTGGTCCACGCCGACACCGAGGCCATGTTGGTCATCGAGACCGACGCCCAGGTCTGCGCCAAGCTCGCCCGCTGCTGGGGTCTCATCGGTGACGACGGCGCCACCACCCAGGACGCGACCGACGCCCTCGGCGAGCTCTGCAACCTCGTCGGCGCCACCGTGAAGACGGTGTTCGAGGAGGAGAGCCACGTCGGCATCCCCGAGGTCGTCAACGGCCCGGCTCCGGCCTGGGACGTCGAGGACGTGCCGGTCTTCCACGCGACCGGCCAGTTCACGGCCCGGTTCGGCCCGAACCAGGCCTAGCGAACCGCGTCGGCCGCCCAGGTGCCGCCACGTCGAGTGGCGTTGCCCGAGCCGGCCACCGATACTGGGCCGGTCATGACCACGACCGGCCCCGTTTCGCGTCCCGGCCAATCGGCGACCGCCGGTGGATCTCGCAGTGGATCTCCCGGTCGGCGCGGCGACACCGTCGTCCGGCCGACCGGCACCCACTGGGGGACGTACCTGGTCGAGGGAGACGGCGAGCGCGTCGTCGCCGTCGACGACCACCCATCCGATCCGGATCCGTCGCCGATCGGGCAGGCGCTCCTGGCCGCCACCGACTGCCGGGTCGCCGCACCGGCGGTGCGCCGGTCGTGGCTCGATGGCGGCCCTGGCACCGCCGGCGACCGGCGAGGCGCAGAGCCCTTCGTCGAGGTCGGTTGGGAACGGGCGCTCGACCTGGTTGCCGGCGAGCTCGACCGGGTGAAACGGGACCACGGCAACCCGTCGATCTACGGCGGGTCCTACGGCTGGGGCTCCTCCGGCCGGTTCCACCAGCCGTCGAACCAGATCTACCGGTTCCTGCGCCTCTTCGGTGGGTACACGGACGCCCGCGGCACCTACTCGGCGTCGGCGGCCGAGACGATCGTGCCCCACGTGCTCGGGCTCGGCTACCAGGCTGCGGTCGCCCAGCAGACCTCGTGGTCGGTGATCGCCGCCAACACCGAGCTGTTCGTCAGCTTCGGCGGGCTACGGGTGTCGAACGCCCAGGTCACCTTCGGCGGTAGCGGCCCCCACCACACGAGACCATGGCTGGAGCGGTGCGCCTCGACCGAGTTCGTGTCGATCGCCCCGCTGGCCGACGACGACGCCACGGAGATCGGCGCCCGCTGGCTGCCGATCCGACCAGGCACCGACACCGCCATGCTGGCGGCCCTGCTCCACACCCTGGTGGTCGAGGGCCGGGCCGACGAGGCGTTCCTCGACCGGCACTGCCACGGCTGGGACCGGTTGCGGGCCTACCTCCTCGGGCAGGGACAGACGGCCGACCCGGGCGGCCCGACCGACGCCGCCTGGGCGGCCGAGATCTGTGGCATCGACGCCGATGTGATCGTCGAGTTGGCCCGCACGATGTCGGCCAGGCGGACGATGATCTCGGTCAGCCTGTCGATCCAGCGGGGTGACCACGGCGAGCAACCCTACTGGATGGCGATCGCGCTGGCCGCCGCCCTCGGCGGGATCGGGCGACCGGGCGAGGGCATCGCCCTCGGCTTCGGGGCAAACGGCAACGCCGGCGCCGGCCAGCGCCGCAAGCGGATCCCGGGGGCCACCCATCCCACCCCAGGCGCCCGGCATGCCGGGGATCTCGGTCTCCCGGGTGACCGAGCTGCTCGAGAACCCGGGTGAGGAGTTCCGCTTCGACGGCGTGACCGACACGTTCCCCGACATCAAGCTCGTGTACTGGATCGGCGGGAACGTCTTCCACCACCACCAGGACCTCAACCGGCTGCGGCGGGCCTGGGCCCGGCCGGAGACGATCGTGGTCCACGAACCGTTCTGGACCCCGATGGCCCGCTTCGCCGACATCGTGTTGCCTGCCACCACCCCGCTGGAGCGCAACGACCTCGGCGGGGCCGAGACGATGCTGGTGGCGATGGGGGCGGTGCTCGAGCCGCAGGGCGAGGCCCGCAACGACTACGACATCTTCGCCGAACTGGCCGAGCGGCTCGGCTTCGGCGGCGACCACCATCAGGGACGCACGGCCGACGAGTGGGTCCGGCACCTCTACGAGCGCTTCCGCGACGACAACCCATGGGCCCCGGACTACGACCGCTTCCGGGCCGATGGCCACCTCGTCCACCCCGACATGGCGGTGATGGGTGAGCGTCGCCAGGTGTTCCTGGAGGCCTTCCGCACCGACCCGGACGCCAACCCGCTCCCGACCCCATCCGGCCGGATCGAGCTGTGGTCCGACGTGATCGAGGGCTTCGGCTACGACGACTGCCCGCCCCACCCGATCTGGTTGGAGCCCTACGAGCGCCTCGGTACGGCGGCGGCCGAGCGCCACCCGCTGCACCTCGTCTCCAATCAGCCGGCCACTCGGCTCCACAGCCAGTACGACCACGCCGAGCCGAGTCGGGCCACGAAGGTGGCCGATCGGGAACCGGCTCGACTCCACCCGGACGACGCCGCAGCCCGCGGCATCACCGACGGCGACGTGATCAGGGTGTTCAACGAGCGCGGCGCCTGCCTGGCCGGTGCGGTGCTCAGCGACAGGCTCATGCCCGGCGTGATCCAGCTCTCGACCGGGGCCTGGTACGACCCCGACCTCGGCCCCGACGGTCGGGGCGACGGCACCTGCAAGCACGGCAACCCGAACGTGTTGACCAGGGACAAGGGGACGTCGCAGCTCGCCCAGGGGCCGACCGCCCACACCTGCCTGGTCGAGGTCGAGCGCTACGAGGGCGAGCCACCGCCGGTGACCGCCTTCGACCCACCGGAGATCATCCGGGAGGGGTGAGCGAACCGGCCGGCTGGCCGACAGCGTCCCGGGACGCCGGACCGGATCCCTCAAGCAGCACGATGGCGAGGCCGACGCCGCCGGCCATGACCACCAGCCCGCCCCAGATCTCGGGCGGCCAGCCGAGCGGACCATCGAGGCGGGCGACCACGAGGTAGAGGGCGAACAGCGCCGCAGGCCCGGCGAAGGCCGCGGCCATGGCCCCGGCCCGGAGCGAGCCGAAGCTCCGCAGGACCACGTCGTGCACCAGCCCGGCGACGACGGCGACCGGCACCACCCACGCCTCCTGGGAGAAGGCGAGCGCCTCCAGGGCTGCGGCGACGCCCCAGGCCACGGCGGCGGCGCCGAACGGCAGGGTCCAGTGTCTGGCCACGAGCCGGAGCGGGCCGACGAGCACCGCGGCCGAGACCATGGCCGAGCCGAGGAACAGCTGCACCATGTCCGAGCCGGCCCCGCTGTCTGGGTCGAAGAACTGCTGGGCGTACCACGGGTGGGGCACGAGCCACAGGTACTGGGTGAGGAACACCAGCAGGGCGGTGGTCAGCGTGGCGGCGCCGACGGCCAGCCAGGGTGAGCGGTCGGCTCGGGCCGCCGAGGCCCTGACCGGGGTCCACAACAGGAGCACGCTCCCGGCGAACAGCACCAGGTGGGTCGGCGAGAGCAGGGCGTCGATCCCGACCTCGACCCCGAAGACCGTGTGCCAGATCCCGTCACCGACGCCACCGATGGCGAAGATCACGAGGCCGAGGACCGCCGGACGGTAGGCGGCGGGGAACCAGTCGAGTACGCCGACGCCAGGACGACGCCGGCGGTAGCCGACCAGGCCGATCCACGCCGCCAAGACCGTGAACCCGGCGTAGAAGACGCCGTGCCACGGGGTGAAGAAGTCCTCGGTCGCGGTGTCGATCACGTAGGCGTGGGCGTAGCCGTCGAGGAACATCCCGCCGATCACCCAGGCGCTCAGGGCCAGGGTGATTCGGTCATCGGCGACCGTCGAGTGCCCACCGGGAGTCAGGTCGCCGCCTCCAGGTGTCGGTTGTCGTCGCCGACCAGCGTCGTCATCGGTGTGGCCCTCTCCTGCACCCGCGCCGGGCGGCGGTCGCAGCGTCCAGTGTCCCACAGACGGGACGGGATCAGCCCCCGGTGGCCGACCGTGGCTCCCATCGGCGTGCGGCCTCGGCGGTCAAGGCCGCACGGTCGACCTTGGCCGTTCCGGCCAACGGGAGCTCGTCGAGGAACCAGACCGCCCGTGGATGTTGGTAGGCCGGGCCGTTGGCCAGGGCCCAGTCCCGCACGTCGCCCTCGCTCGGATCGGTCCCCGGGTCGGTACCGGCCGAGGCCACCACGAAGGCGACGGGCAGCGCCCCCTTCAGTTCGTCGGCCACCGGTACCACCGCCGCCTGGTGGACCGCCGGGCTCCGTTCGAGCATCTGCTCGACGTCGCCCGGGTAGACGTTCTCGCCGGCGCACACGAACATGTCGTCGACCCGGCCGATGAAGAAGTGCCAGCCATCGGCGTCGGCCTCCATCACGTCGCCGGTGTGGTACCAGCCATCGGTGACCCGCCTGGCCGTCACGTCGGGAAGGTTGTGGTAGCCGGCCATCAGCCCGGGGCTGCGGACCCAGAGCTCCCCCTGGCGTCGTCCGGTGGCCCGGTCGACCGCGGCGTCGTCGCCGGTCGCTGGGTCGATCAGCCGGGTCTCGATGGTGGTGAGCGGGTGGCCGACGGAGATGTCCGGGCGGGGCGCGCCGTGCGGGTGCCCGCCGAAGACGGCGACCACCTCGGTCGTGCCGTAGCCGTTGGTGATCACGACGCGGTCGCCGAACCGGGCCCTGGCCCGGTCGAACAACGCCTGGGTCATCGGGGCCGAGCCGATCGACAGTCGGCGGACCGACGACCGGTCGAGCGAGTCGTCGAGGTCGGGGCGGGCGTCGAGCAGGCCGAGCAGCAGGGCGAACATGGTCGGCACCCCGGTCACCGCCGTCACCCGGTGACGGTCGATGGCTCGCAGCCAGTCCTCGGCGTCGAAGCGGCGGAGCAACACGACGCTGCCACCGAGGGCCATCGCCATCTTGAGCTGCATCTGGGCGTTCTTGTGGTACATGGGCGCCGACACGAGCAGGCGCTCGTCCGGGTCCATCGGCATGACGCCGGAGAGGTACTGGTCGATGCTGAACCGTTGGCCGCCGTGGGTCAGCAGCACCCCCTTCGGCCGACCGGTCGAGCCAGACGTGTACATCTGCACGGCGACGTCATCGGGGTCGACGCCGGCCACCGGCGTCGGGTCGCCGGCCATCAGGTCGACCCAGGCCGACGATCCGAACTCGACCGCGGGCACACCGTCGGGGAGCCGATCGGCGTTGGACCCGTCGTGCAGGACGAGGGTGAGGCCGGCGTCGTCGGCCACCCAGCTCAGGGTGTCGACGGGCTGGCGGGTGTTCAGCGGCACCACGACCTGGCCGGCCCGCATGATGCCCAGGTAGGCGACGGCATAGTCGACCGAGTTGTCGGCGAGGATCGCCACCCGGTCGCCAACGGCCAGGCCTCGGGCGGCCAGACCGGCGGCCAGGCGACCGCAACGGTCGTCGAGCTCGTCGTGGGTGACCAGCGTCGGGTCGTCGAGGTCGCCCCCGGTGCAGTCGACGAAGGCGATGCGGTCGCTGCCGACCCAGCGCGCAGCGATCCCGCCGAGGTTGCCGGTACCTCGATGGTCGCCCCCGGCCGGCGGGCTCGGCTCCCCGGTCACGGTGCGATCACCAGCTTGCCGAAGAACCGTCGCTCCTCCAGCAGTCGCATGGCCTCGACCCCGTCGGACAGCGGCAGGACCCGATCGACGACGGGCTTCAGCCGACCGTCGCCGACCATGGCCAGCAGCGACTCCAGGTCGCTGCGCTGCCAGCCGTTGGAGCCACGGATGTCCATCTCCGCGGTCCAGATGAAGCGCAGGTCGGTCGGCGGGTCGTAGCCGACGGTGGCGCCACACGTGAGCAGCCGGCCACCCATCTTGACCATCTTGATCGTCTTGGCCCAGGTGTCGCCGCCGGTGAAGTTGACCACGACGTCCCAGCCGCCGCCGGCGAACAGCGACCCGGTTCGCTCCCTGGTGAAGGCGGCGATGTCGGTCGTCGAGTAGTCGACGGTCTCGTCGGCACCGAGTCGTTCGAGCGCCTCGCACTTCTCGGGCGAGCCGGCGGCGGCCACCACGTTGGCCCCGACGAGCTTGGCCAGGAGGACGCAGCAGGTACCGACGCCGCCCGAGGCCCCCAACACGAACACCGTGTCGTCGCCCGTGACCTGGCCGCGGGTGAACAGCATCCGGTGGGCGGTGCCATAGGCCACGGGGAGACAGGAGGCGTCGACGGCGCTGATCCCCTCGGGCCTGGCGATCAGCTGGCTGGCCGCCACCACGACCTGCTCGGCGTAGGCCCCCCACTTCGTGTCACCGATCATCCGGATCCGGCCGTCGGGCGTCCGCTCGACGGGGTCGACAAGCACGAGGTCGCCCGGCGACCAGTCGTCGACCCCGTCGCCGACGGCGTCGATCACCCCGGCCGCGTCACAACCGGGGATCATCGGCAGCGGCGTGCGGATGCCGGGCATGCCACGGCGGGTGAAGACGTCGTGGTAGTTGAGTGAGCACGCCTCCACGGCAACCCTGACCTCGCCCGGTCCGGGCTCGGGGGTCGGGACCTCGTCGTGGCGGAGCACGTCGAGCTCGCCGTGCTCGTCGAACACGATGGCCTGCATGACCGACTCCTCTCTCGTCGCTAGTTGGCCGTTGCCTCGCCCCAGCCCGCGACCACCGGCAGGACCTCGGCCGCGAACAGCCGCATGCTGGCCTCGGCCTCGTCGATGGGGATGCCGCCGTAGCGGAAGCAGGTGCCGAGCTCGAAGGGACCGATCAGCTCCCACCGTTGCCGGAGGGTCTCGATGATCTGGTCCGGGGTCCCGTGGGCGCAGGCCGACATGAAGCCGTCGAGGAACCCGCTCTCGCCGATCCGGTTGAGCACCTCGGCGGCCTGGGCGTAGGCCTCGTAGCCGGCGATGTCGGCGAAGTGGTCGCCCATCACCTCGTAGTGGTCGAGCACGCTGGCCAGGTACGAGCCCTGGTAGGAACGGGCCCGCTCGGCCGCCACGTCGGCGTCCGGGTGGCAGTACACGAAGTCGGCGGTCATCGGCGGCGGTGGCTCGGTCCGGTGGTACTGCCGATACAGGCTGCGCCACCGCTCGATCGACGGGAGCCTTGCCGTCCACGAGCGATCGGCGAACATCACCATCCTGGCCCGGAGACGGGCCGCCGACTCGACGGAGTCGTCCGAGCTGGCCACCGCATAGGTCCGGTCGGCGAAGTCGCGGCTCGGGGCCGGACGGATCTGGACCCGCTCCTGGGGGTAGAACGGCCCGTCACCCTCGATCCAGCCGGTCTTCAGCGCCTCGAGCACCATCGTCGCCCCCTCGTCGAACCGGCCGCGGGACTCGTCCATCTCGATGCCGCGGAAGCCGGCGTACTCCCGCCTCGACAGGCCACGCCCCATGCCGAACCGGACCCGGCCGCCCGAGAGCTGGTCGAGCAACGAGATCTTCTCGGCCACCCGGACCGGCTCGTTCCACGGCATGATCACCGCCGCCGTGCCGAGGTCGATGCGTTCGGTCACGCCGGCCAGGTAGGCAAGCAACTGGGTGTTGTCCGGGCAGAACGAGTAGTCGAAGAAGTGGTGCTCGGCCGGCCAGAGGCAATCGAAGCCGAGCTCCTCGGCCAGCAGCGCCAGGCGGAGCTCCTCGGCCGCGACGTCATCGTCGCTGTGGTCGGGCCAGCCCCACCGGGCGAAGACCATCTGCATGCCGACGTCCATGGCGTACCCCCTGTGTGAACCGCGGCTCGTTGGTGAACTTAGGCCACCGGTCGGCGGGGTTCTATTCGGCGCCGTTGCCCTCGACGGATCCGCCCCGACGTCCGGGCCGGTCAGCGCTGCGGCGCGTTGTCCTCGACGTAGGCCAGGATCTCATCGGTCGAGCGGTGCCACCCCGGTTGGATGATCAGGCGATCGACGCCGAGCTCGGCGTAGGCCTCGATATCGGCCGGTCGGGGCCGGGTGACCGGCGTGATGCTGATCTCCAGCGGCCCGAGGTGGTCCGGCCGACCGTGCTCCTCGGCCTGGTGGCGCAGGCGATCGATGTCACCCGCCGTCGTCTCCAGATCCCGCATGAAGCCGTACCATCCGTTGGCCAGGGTCACCGCCCGCCTGGCGGCGGCGTCGGAGTGCCCACCGATGACCGTGTGCAGGTCGGCCTGGGCCGGCTTCGGGTTGGCGGTCACGCCGTCGAAGCGCACGAACTCGCCCTCGAAGCTGACCGCATCGCCGGACCACAGCGTGCGCATCGCCGCCAGGTACTCGTCCGACCGGGCACCCCGGCGACCCATCGGGGTCGAGCACGCGGTCATCTCCGGCTCGAGGTAGCCGACACCGAGCCCGAACAGGAGCCGCCCACCGGACACGTAGTCCAACGAGGCGAGGCTCTTGGCCAGGACGGCCGGCTGGCGCTGGGGCAGGATGATGATGCCGGTCCCGAGCTTGATGGTCGACGTCACCGCGGCGATGGCGGCGAGGGCGACGGCGGTGTCGACGAAGACCGTCTCGGGTGCAGCCGGCGACGGCGGGGCCTGGGGGTCGGGCAACACGATGTGCTCGCCGGTCCACACCGACTCATACCCGGCCTCCTCGGCCGCAGCGGCGATGCGGAGCATCGAGCCGGGGTCGACACCGAGGTTGATGCCGAAGAGCCCGATGTCGGGCTCGCCGGGGTCGAGCGCCAGGGTCTGCGCGTTCAGGGCCATGGCGACATGCTGGCATCGGGGCGGACGGCGGTCGAGCCGGTGCCGGCCGGCAACCGCCCACCCGGTCAGCCGTCGACGATGTCGGCGACGAACGTGAAGCCGCGCCCGTGCACGGTGCGGATGACCCGCTGGGTCCTGCCGTCGTCGCCGGTCGCCTGCCTCGCCGCCTTGATCCGGCTGGACAGCGCCGACTCCGAGACGAAGCGGTCGCCCCACACCGCGTCGAGCAGCTCCTCCTTGGTGACCAGGGCGCCGTGGCGCTTGGCCAGATGGGCCAGCACGTCGAAGACCTGGGGCTCGACGTGCACCCGCTCACCGCGACGACGCAGCTCGTGCAGGGCGAGGTCGAGCTCGCAGTCGTCGAACCGGATCATCTCTGCGGCCGCCCGGTCAGCGGACGGGCCTGATCCGTCGCCATCCGATGCGCCGGCCGCCGCCGGGGTCACCACCGGGCCGGCATCAGCGGCCCCGACGGCCGGACCGAGGAGCTGGCGTGCCAGGACGATGTCCTCGGTGACATCGAGACCGCCCGGCGGGCCGAGCTCGCCTGCCAGCTCCTGCTCCTGGTCGATCAGGATCGAACGCACCACCGACCGGGCCCGCAGTGGTGGGACCAGCGCCCACAGCCGGACCGCCAGCTCGTGGTCGCCGCCGTGACGAGCCGCTGCGGCAGCCGATCGGAGCGTGATCGCCGCCCCTTCCAGGTCGCCGACGCTCACGGTGACGTCGACCGCAGACCGGAAGTGGGGGGCGGCTGCGGCCCAGCCGTCGTCGAGGGCCAGCACGGCTCCCATGGTGCGGTGGGCAGAGCCGAGCGACCACGGGAAGCCAGTGCGGCCGGCCACCGCCATCGCCTTCTCGGCCGCCCGCCTGGCCGACGCCACGTCGCCCCGCAGACAGTGGTGGTAGGCCTGGACGACGGCGGCCCAGGCAACGTTGAGCTTCTCGCCCTGGCGGGCCGCCTCGGCCTCGACCCCCACGAGGACGGCGAGGGCCTCGGCTCCGTCATCGGGATCGGCGGTCACGCCGGCCCACGAGATCTTCAGTTCCCTGGCGAAGGACTCGCTGAACGGCACCGCCAGTTCGACGGCGGTGGCCAACGCCTCCCTGGCGTCGTCGAGGCGGTCCTCGACCGAGGCGGCGTAGCCGAGGACCCGGTGGCCGACGATGCGGGCCAGGCTCGTTGCCTCTGGGTGCTCGATGGCCTCCCGGCTCAGGGCGGCGCCTTCGGCCGTCTCCCCGCTGAGGAACACCGCGGTCCCCATCACCGCGTAGGCCTCGGCCTGGAGCGGTGCCGGCGTGTCCCAGCGGGCCCGGACCCGGCGGGCGAGCTCGGCCACCTCGGTCCTCGCCCCGGTCGGCCCGTAGAAGGGGATGAACAGTCGGTAGGCCCGGTCGCCGGTCTCGTCGTGGTCGACGCACCAGGCGATCGTCGTGGCCAGGTGGACGAACCGGTCGCGGATCCGGCCGAGCAGTTCGGGGGTGAAGGCCGACAGGGCATCGGCCATGATCTCGTCGGCGAAGACCAGCATGGCCTCGACGTAGCGGTCGGCCGCCTGCTCGTCCTCGCCTGCCGCCGTGAGCCGCTCGCGGCCGAAGGCCCGGATCGAGTCGAGCAGGCGGTACTCGGTTGCACCGCCCGGACCCGGTCGGACGGCGACCAGTGAGGCATCGACCAGCTCGGTCAACGCATCGACGGTGTCGATCTCGATCGGCGACTCGCCGGCGACCCGGTGGGCCAGCGTCAGGTCGAACGGGGCCGACATGACCGACAGCCGCCGGAGGAATCCCTGCTGGGAGGGGGTGAGGGGCTGGTAGCTGGCGAGGATGGCGGTTCGGAGGCTGTGGTGGCGGTCGCCGGCCGCTCCTGGCCTGGCCAGGAGGTCGAGCTGCTGATCGAGCAGTCGGACGAGCTCCGGGGGCGCCAACACCCGGGACCGGGCGGCGGCCAGCTCGATGGCGAGCGGCAGGCCGTCGAGCTGGCGGACCAGCCGGCCGATGGCCACGAGGTTGGCGTCGTCGAAGCTCCACGACGCTCCGGCGGCCTCGGCCCGCTCCATGAAGAGTCGAGCGGCGGCCGCCTCCCGGATGGCGTCCGGCTCGTCGGCCTCCGGCAGGGTCAGGGCGTCGAGCGTGACCACCCGCTCACCCGGGGCCTGCAGCGGAGCTCGGGAGGTGGCCAGGACCACGATGTCGGAGGCCGCGTCGGCCAACACCCCGGCCACGGCGGAGGCCTGGGCGAGCGCCGACTCGCAGTTGTCGAGCACGACGAGGGTCGGGCTTCCGACGGCCTGGACCCGGACGGCGTCGAGCGAGTCGTACCCGAGTTGGCGGGCCACGACCGGTTCGAGGTCGTCGTCGACGTCGACCCCGGACAGCTCGGAGACGAGCACCCCGCCGGGGAAGCCGTCGCCGGCCACCCGGCTGACCTCGCCGGCGAGGCGGGTCTTGCCGATGCCGCCCGGCCCGACGAGCGTGACGATGGGGTGGCGAGTGAGCAGCGTGCCGAGCAGCTGGCACTCGTCCTCCCGCCCGATGAACTCGCCGCTCATCGGCCTGCCGTGGTGGTCGGACGCCCTCGCATTGGCGCCATCTTGGCACCGGGAGGCGAGCGCTGTCAGCTGTCGCCGGTGTCGGGGGCCTCGGCGCGCGACAGCGACTGCGACAGCCGATCGAGCCGGCCCTGCCAATCGGATTCGACCTGGGCCAGCCAACGCCGGATGTCGTCGAAGCCCGCAGTCCTCGCCTCGAACCTCGTCTCCCGTCCGACCCGGGCCGATTCGGCGACCCCGGCTCCGGCCAGCAGCTGGAGGTGTTTGGCCACGGCCTGGCGGCTGATATCGAGCTGCCCGGCGAGGGCGGTCGCCGTGCTCGGGCCGTCGCGGACCAGCAACTCGAGGATGTGGCGCCTGGTCGGGTCGGCCAGCGCCCCGAACGGATCGCCCTCGTGCCCGGCCGGACTCACGACGGGCTCAGACCGGCGACAGGCAGGTGGCAACGGCGAGCACGGCCAGTCGCCACGACCAGAGCCCGATCGGGAGTCGGGCCGTGCCGCCGCGGGCCGGTGGGTTGGTGTCCGAGCCGGCGCCGGACGTGGCCGGCGGTGTCGAGGCGGAGGCGATGGACGAGGCGGTGACGGAGGCCCGGGCGGCCACCGGCCGTCGCTCGACGACGCGCACCCGGGTGCCGCCGGTGATCGGCTCGAGCGTGATCGAGACCTCGGTGCGGTCGGCGGGTCGCAGTGCGGGCCACCAGGTGAAGTCGAGCCGCTGGCCATCGTCGATGCGATCGACCTTGCCCCGGCGGGTCGCCCCACCGACGGGGTCGGGCAGCGCGACGAGGCCGCCGGGGCGGACGTCGATGCTGGAGCCCTCACCCATCCAGGGGGCCAGGCCGTCGGTGGTGGTCAGGGCCGACCACGCGGCCTCGGGCTCGGCGTCGAGGTCGACGAACAGGTCGACCTCGGCCGGGGCGTTCACGTCCTCTGGCGATGGGTTCATGGTCAGACGATACCGGACGCCACCACAGAAAGGCAATCGCACGGTTGCGCGTCTGGATCGACCGGCGTACGGTGATCGGCACAGACACGCAACCATTTGATTGCGTATTTGCCTGCGTGTCTCGTCACGTCGGCGGTGCTCGCCGAGCACCCCAGGAAGGGAGATCGTCCATGAGTTACCTCGTGCCAACCGTCATCGAACAGACCAGCCGAGGCGAGCGCAGCTTCGACCTCTACTCCAGACTCCTGGCCGACCGGGTCGTGTTCCTCGGCACCGAGATCGACGACACCAGCGCCAACCTCGTCATCGGCCAGCTCCTTCACCTGGAGTCACAGAACGACGAACGCGACATCCAGCTGTACATCAACTCGCCCGGCGGGTCGGTGACGGCGGGGTTCGGCATCTACGACACGATGCAGTACATCGAGCCGGACGTCTCGACGATCTGCGTCGGCCAGGCCGCATCGTGGGCGGCCGTGCTGCTTGCCGGCGGCGCCCCCGGCAAGCGGCTCGCCCTGCCGAACGCCCGGGTGCTGATCCACCAGCCCCACGGCGGGGCCCAGGGCCAGGCGACCGACATGGAGATCCAACTCGAGGAGATGCGGCTCGCCCGCCGCCGCATCGAGGAGCTGCTCGCCCACCACACGGGCCAGGACCTCGAGCGGATCGCCGCCGACATCGAGCGCGACTACATCGTCCGGGGCGACGAAGCCGTGGAGTACGGACTGGTCGACGAGGTCATCGCCCACCGTCAGGCCGGCGAGACCCGCCTGGTCCCCGGGTATGCGTCCAGGGCCAACCTGGAGGCCGTCGCACCCGCCCACCCCGACGCCGCACGGACCGACGACGAATCGGGCGACGACGAGCCGACAACGGAGTCGACCGACGACGGGTCGTCGGAGCCAGACGGCGTCGACGGCGGGCCACCGCTCGGAGACGACGCGGGCTAGCCGAGCCCGGCCGACTCGATCACCGGCAGGAAGACCTCGTCGACCAGCTGGTCGACCTCCTCGGCGGTGGCGACCAGCACCACCAGGATCCCGTCGGCCCCCGTGCTGGCGGCCAGGCGGACCACCTGATCGGGGTCGTCGTCCGACTCGAAGGTCTGCCACTCCCGTCCGTCGACGTCCAACGTCCCGGCCGGCTCGAAGGTGACCTCCAACTGGCCCTGGATCAGCTCGACCAGGAACTGGGGGTCGGCGCCGGAGGTCGGCTGGACCACCAACGAGGTCTGGTCGATGGCGGTCCGCTGGCGGGCGAAGACGCCGGCCCCGGCGCCCTCCCAGCCGTCTGGCCGGAGCCCCGAGACCTGGAACGGTGAGTCGACCGTGAACTCGACGAGCTGGATCGACGCCCCGTCGGCCCCCTCGACCCACGCCGGGCGGGGAGCGGCGGCGATGCACGAGCTGTCGGGCTCCACCGTCGGGTCGGCCAGGAAGGCGGCGACCAGTTCGGCCCCGCACTCGGTCGGGGCGATGCCGTGCCCCTCGTCGGGGAACAGGAACGAGAAGTGGTTGCCGAGGTTGGCGGCGACCACATCGGAGTTGCCCGGCCGGGTGATCGGGTCGTAGGCACCGGCCAGCAGCAGGGCCGGCACATCGGTCACGACCGGCTCGGCCTCGACGTCGGGGGCGGAGCCGGAGGCGAAGACCTCGCAGATGTCGAACAGCGTGGCATCGCCGTCGAGCTCGCCGAGCCGCTCGTAGCCGGGATCGGTCGGCGCATTGGCCTCGAGGTCGGCGGCGGACTCGAAGGCGATCTCCTCGTTGCACTCCACCGCCAGCTGCATGCCGGACGATGAGAACGGCAGGTTGGTGACCCCGATCGACCCGAGGAACTCGACCGTGGCGTAGTCGCCGGACTCGACCTCGCCGACCATCCCCGGAATGAGGGAGAACGCCGACCGGTCGTACAACGCCTGGAAGACGAGACCGAGCAGGTCGTCGCCGTCGACGACCGCCGGCACCGTCGTCCCCTGGATCAGGTCGCGGTACTCCACCTCGATCGGCTCGGCATCGAGCTGGTCGAGCAGGGCGAAGAACCGGGTCTCGAGATCGGGGTTGGCCTCGCCGCAGGCCGCATCGGTGGCGCAGCCGAGGAAGAGCTGCTCATAGGCCCCCCTGGCCTCCCTGGCGAGGTTGGACCAGAGGTCGGCCTCCACCGGCACGATCGAGTCGAGCACCATCGAGCGAACCGAGTCGGGGTACTGGCGGACGTAGCTCTGGGCCAGCCGGGTGCCGTACGAGATGCCGAGGAGGTTGAGCTGGTCGTAGCCGAGCAGCGACCGGATCGCCTCGACGTCGTTGGCGCTGGCCACGCTGTTGTACGCCTCGAGGTTGACCCCGGCCCGGACCAGCCGGTCGCGGCAGTCGGCGGTGGCGGCCAACACCACGTCACCCTCGGTCCCCGGATCCAGCTCGCCGGCGATCTCGGCCAACTCGACCTCGTCGAGCTCGGGGCAGGCGAGCGACGGCTCCGACAGCCCGACACCGCGCTGGTCGAACACCACGTAGTCGCGCGGCCCGGTCTGGGGCTCGTGCAACGAGCCGAAACCGGTCCAGAGCAGATCGAGCGTCGAGGCCCCCGGCCCGCCGTCGAGGTAGATCGTTGCATCGGCGGCCTCGACCCCGTCGTCGGCGGCGAACACCGCGACCGGCAGGACCACCCGGTCGTCGGTGTCGGGGTCGGCCCAGTCCTCGGGCACGGACACGTCGTAACACGACGGCGCCTGCGGCAGCGGCACCGGCTCGTCGAAGGCGCACGGCACCATCTCGATCGAGGCGAGCGAGGCCGGGTCGGCGACGGCGCCGACCGGCAGGTCGGAGGTGTCGGTCTCGCCATCGGTCTCGTCGGCCACGGGCTCATCGTCCATCCCGCCGCTGTCGGTCTCGTCGGCGTCCCCCTGCTCGGTCGGGGCGGCCTCGGTCAGCTCGTCATCGCCGAGGCCCGGCTCGTCGTCGAAGCCCTGGTTCACGCAGGCGGCGGCAACGAGGGCGATGACCAGCAGGAGGATGGTGGGGCGGAGGTGGCGGACCCGGCCAGGCTGGAGCACCGCCTCACGGTAGTGGCAATCCTCGGCGGGCCGGCATCGCCGAGCGGTACGGTCGCAGCATGGGGACCGCTGAGCTGTCCGACGTGACCTTCGCCTACGACACGGGGCCGGCGGTGCTGAACGGCGTGTCGTTCAAGGTCGGTCGGGGCGACCACACGGCCCTGGTCGGCGCCAACGGCGCCGGCAAGACCACCGTCCTCCGGCTGCTGGCCGGCCAGCTCGATCCGGGTGACGGCGCGGCCAGCACCTCGGGCTCGTTCGCCTACATGGACCAGATGGTCGGCACCACCCCCGGCGCGACCGTCCGCGACCTCTACCTGTCGCTCTCCCCCGCCCGCTTCGCCGAGGCCGCGGCCGGACTGGCCGTGGCCGAGCGGGCCCTGACCGAGACCGCCACCCGCCCCGAGCCCTCCGATCCCGAGCGGGCCGACAGGGTCGGCGTCCGCTACGCCGAGGCGCTGGCCCGATGGGAGCAGCTCGGCGGCTACGAGCTCGAGGTCCACTGGGCCGCCTGCGCCGATCGGGCCGTCGGCCTCGACTGGTCTGAGGTAGCCGATCGCCCGACGACCAGCTTCTCCGGTGGCGAGCAGAAGCGACTGGCCCTCGAGCTGCTGTTCGAGTCCGAGCACGAGCTGTTGCTGCTCGACGAGCCGGACAACTTCCTCGACGTCCCCGGCAAGGAATGGTTGGCCGAACGGCTCAATACCTGCACGAAGACGATCCTGTTCATCTCACACGACCGGGCGCTGCTGGCAGCCGCCTCCCGCAAGGTGGTCACGATCGAGACCGACGGAGCCTGGACCCACGGGGCCTCGTTCGCGACCTGGGCCCAGGCCAGGCGGGACCGCAACAGCCGGATCGACGAGCTGAACCGCCGCTGGGACGAGGAGCGGGCCCGGCTGGTGGCCCACGTCAAGGAGATGAAGCGGCGGGCCTCGTTCTCCGACACGTTCGCCCCGAAGGCCAAGGCGG
>JBCCVL010000076.1:0-26945 GCA_039195375.1 Actinomycetota bacterium | reverse complement strand
CTTGTCGAGCCCAATGAGTCAAACGGGCATTAGCGTGCACAACGAGCCTCCCGGCAGCTGTAGTTGGTAGAAGAACCACAGCCTCCCCAGGAGGCTCAACTCATCGGTGGACCCGCGCTAACAACGTCCGTGGTCAATACAACTAGCGTGGTGACCGGAGGTCAGCACCGTGAGCGACCACGACGACATCGACGACGACATCGCCATCGACGGGGTTGGCGCCGGGGCGGAGATCGACACCGACGTCGACATCACCGAGGTGCCGGTCGAGCATGAGTCGGTGTTCACCGGCCACGACGCCAAGAACGGGATGCACCACCTGGCCATCCCCGAGCTGGCCGGCGCGTCCACGATCGCCCAGGCCAGTGCCGGGGGCTCACCAAAGGCTCGCCGTCAGGCGAGGATCCTCGGTTGGCTGTTGCTCCTCACGTTCGCCGCCCCGGTGGTCATCGGCGCCTTCATCCGCGCCCTCGGCTGATCGGCGAGCCGGCCGACGCCAGCGCCGTCACTCGAAGGTCGGGAAGTCGACCGTCGGGTCCCGCTCGATCTGGTCGACGAGCGCCACCTCCCAGGTCAGGTAGTCCTCCATCAGCCGGCGGACCTCGTCCGGGTCGTCGGTCAGGTCGTAGGGCTTGTACCAGATGTCGTCTGCCGTTGTGGTGGCCCGATCGAAACCAGGCTCCATGTCGTTGCCGCCGTGGCGCCAGCCCTTGTTGCCACCGGCGAGCGCCACGACCTCCGCCGATGGCCACCGCGCCTTGGCGTCCGGCACCGCCAGCTTGGCCAGCTGGCCGTCGGTCGACGTCAGCACGAGCGTCTCGACGTCGCCGATCGCCGCCCTCGCCTCGTCGAGCCGGCTCCGGACCCCCCACCAGGCACCGGCGATGTGGCCCCTGGCCCGATACTTCAGGCTGGTCCCGAGGTCGAGCACCGCAACCGACTCGGGTCGGTCGGCCAGGCGGGCGACGAGGTCCGACACCTTGATCGTCGGCGCCGGCTCGACCCGGACCCGGGCCCTCGGCCCGGTCTGCAGGGTCACACCGAGCGCCTCGGCCGCCGGCAGACCACCAGCCAGCACCGCCACCTCGTGCCAGCCGAGCTGCCGCAACCACGAGCCGGTCATCAGGGCTCGGGTCTCGTCGTCGTCGAGCAGCACCAGTCTGGCTCCGAGCGTGCCGACGTACTCGTCGGTGGCCTGCACCACCTGGCCGCCGGCGGCGTGGCGACTCCCGGCCAGGTGACCGGCCTCGAACTCGTCGCTCGTCCGCACGTCGAGCAGGAACGTGGTGCGGCCCGTGTCAGCCCGCCAGGCATCGATCTCGTCGATGGTCGACCGCAGCACCCCGAACCGCTCACCGACGCCGGCCGCCGCGGCCCTGGCCCACGTCCTGGCGTCGGGTCCGGGCTCGGGAGCGTGGACGTCGCGGCCCCGATCGACCACGAGGCCGGCCAGCTCCCACCCCATCGTGCCGTTCTCCAACGCCACCACCCGGTTCTCGAGCCCGGCGTTGATCAGCGACTGGGCCCCGATGATGCTGCGGGTCCGTCCGGCGCAGTTGACCACCACCGTCGTGGCCGGGTCGGGGGCCACCTCCTTCACCCGGTGGACCAGCTCGGCCCCCGGGCAGTCGGTGCCGGTCGGGATCGACATCCGCCTGAATTCGTTCATCGGTCGCGAGTCGAGCACCACGACGGACCCGTCGCCCCGCTCGGCGCCGTCGAGCAGCGCCTTGACCTCGGTCGCCGGCAGGCGGGGGGTGTCGAAGGTGTGTTCCACGTACTCGCCGAACGCCTTCGACGGCACGTTCACCCCCGAGTACAGCTCACCGCCCCCGGCGGCCCAGGCGTCGTTGCCGCCGACCAGCACCGCCACGTCGGTCCACCCGAGCTCGGCCGCCCGGGCGGCCGCCCGCACGGCGAGACCATCGTCGGCGCCGTCGTCGTCACACCACACGATCGGGGCCGAGCGCCGGGGCACCAGGTCACCGAGCAGCAGCTCCAGGTTCGACAGCGGCACGCAGGCGGCGTTGAACAGGTGGGAGCGGTGGTAGACCCCCTGCTCGCGGGCGTCGAGGAGGGCCAGTTCGCCGCCGTCGCCGCGCCCGATCGCCACGAGCCGTCTCCGCAGGTCATCCGGCGAGATCGCTCCGATCGCCATCAGCAGAACTGGGCCTGCTCCCGGTCGGACCGGTCGGGCCGGGCCTCCCGGATCCCGCTGACCGAGTTGAACACCTTCCACTCCTGGTTGCGGGCGTCGTAGAAGACCCGCCCGTCGAGGCGCTCCAGGGCCAGCCCGTAGCAGTGGAAGTTGAGCGCCGGTGACTCGATGTGGATCGAGTGCAGGTCGTCGGGGAGCATCGCCACCCCGGTGCCGGCCTCGACGAGATGCTGATGGGTCTCGGTCACGCCGCCATCGCCGTTGCGCTCGTAGAAGCGGTTCAGCTCCTGACCGTCGAACCCGACCACCACCGCCCACGTGGTGTGGTTGTGGGCCGGCGTCTTCACCGCCCCGGTGCTGCGCTGGGCGTAGAGGGCGAAGCGGTCGTCGTCGTCCTGGGCGAGACGGTAGAGGAAGCTCCGTCGATCGTCGTCCTGGCCCGGTCCGGGGAAGTCGTCGAGCGGGAACAGCTCGCGCCGGTCGGCCAGGCGGAGCAGTCGATCGCGGATGGCCGCCACCCCCTCCCTGGTCACCCCGAGCTCGCCCTCGATGGCCCGGATGTCATCCATCGTCTCGGCAACGGCGACCGAGCGGGTCACCGCCACGTCGTGCTCGGGACGGCCGGCCGGGCGGTCGACGGCGGTCATGCCCCCACCCCCTGCTCGTGCTCCTTCTTCTGCCTGGTCCAGTCGTCGAGCAGGTCGACGGCCTCGGCTGCGTAGCGGTCGAGCTCGCCTGGCTCGATCGTGCGGGCCGCCAGCTCCAGGCGGTGGCCGCTCGGATCGTAGAAGTAGATCGAGCGGATGAAGCCGTGGTCGACCGGGCCGAGCACGTCGATCCCGTGGCTCCGGAGCGCAGCCAGCTTCTCCTCGAGCACCTCGACCGACGGGACCTCCAGGGCCAGGTGCTGGGCCCAGTCGGGATTGGTCTCCTGGTCGATCTGCGGCTCGTCGACCAGATCGAAGAACGCAACCCAGCTGCCATCACCCATCTCGAAGAACAGGTGGGCGTGCGGGGCGAACTCCTTGGTCGACGGCACCCGGTCCTGCACGATGACGTGGGCCAGGCGCAGCCCGAGCACGTCCCGGTAGAACTCGGCGGTCTCCTTGGCGTCGCGACACCGGTAGGCGACGTGGTTGAGCCGCTGGATGTCCATGGCGCACCCCCTGTTTCGTGCTGGATTCAGCTGGTTTCCGACCTCGATCGTAGGTCGCGACGGCCCGCTTGGCCCATTCTCCAGACTCTCTCCACATCCTCTCCAAGTCCCATGGGCCGCCGGCGTTCAGGGTGGAAGACACCAGCCGGTCAACGGGATCGGCGCCACCGGGCAACCGGAACAACCCGAAGGGACCAATCCAATGACCATCACCGAGAACACCCCCGCCGCCGCAGACAACGGTGTCAATGTCGAGGCCCTCCTCGGCGCCCGCCAGGCCATGACCGAGATGCCCGAGGCCGCCCAGTTCGTCTGGAAGGCCACCAGCGAGTGGGTCAACGGCTCACACACCCAGGTCAGCGTCGAGGAGTTCTTCGGCGCCGGCGCCGACCAGAGCCACACCAGGACCTTCGTCTCCGACGTCGACCACCCGCCGGTCTTCGCCGCCGAGGACAACGGCATCACGCCGGTCGAGTACCTGCTCGTCGGCCTCGCCGGCTGCCTCACCGCCGGCATCGCCAGCGTTGCCCAGAACCGTGGCATCCAGCTCCGGTCGGTCACGGCCTCACTCTCGGGCGACATGGACCTGGCCGGCATCCTCGGCATCGACCCCGACGTCCGCAACGGCTACTCCGGCATCGCCGTCAGCTTCGACATCGACGCCGACGCCAGCCGCGAGGACATCGAGGCCCTGGTGGCCCAGTCGCAGAAGCGCTCGGCCGTCTACGACGCCCTGACCAACCCGACCCCGGTGAAGGTCGAGGTGCGCTGATCATGGTGACACCCGCTCCTCGCATCGGGGTCCCCATGGCGGCCCCCTCCTCCGCCGCCGGCGGCCCAACCGGTGACCACCGCTACGACGCCGTCGTCGTCGGCGGCCGGGTTGCCGGCGCCGCCACCGCCAAGCTGCTGGCGGCCGAGGGCCTCCGGGTCCTGGTCGTCGACCGCGACGGCCACGGCACCGACACCCTGTCGACCCACGCCCTGATGCGGGGAGCGGTCACCCAGCTCGAGCGCTGGGGAGTCGCCCCCACCCTCCGGGCCGAGACACCGGCCATCGAACGGGTGCTGTTCCACTACCGCAAGCCGGCGGGAACCGACCCCGCCGTGGCAACCACCGAGCTCCCGGTCACGGGCAACGGGGCCACCGCCCTCCTGGCCCCCCGCCGGACCCTGCTCGACCGGGTCCTGGTCGACGCCGCGGCCGACGCCGGGGCCGAGGTCCGCCACCGGACCCGGGTGCTCGACGTCCACCGCCACCCCGCCGGCGGCAGCGCCGGCCGGGTCACCGGACTGCGCATCGCCGACGAAGACGGCCGGGAGGCCGACGTCGCCGCCGACGTCGTCATCGGCGCCGACGGGCTCCGCTCCACCGTCGCCCGCCTACTCGAGGTTCCGATCACCCGCCAGGGTCGCGAGGCCAGCGCCTACGTGATGCGCTACGTCGAAGACCTCGACGGGGTACCGGCCGATGCGTACCAGTGGCTCTACGGCGACCGCGTCGGCGGCGGGGTCATCCCGACGAACGACGGTCGATTCGCCGTCTTCGCCGGCATGACCCGTGACCGGTTCCGGACCGAGATCCGACAGGATCCCGCCGCCGGCTTCCTGACCGTGCTGCACGAGCTCGACCCGGACCTGGCCGAGGCCGTCGGCCGGGCCACCCCGGTCGGCCGGCCCCGCAGCTGGCCCGGCGTTCCCGGGCAGTTCCGCCAGGCCGCCGGGCCCGGTTGGGCCCTCGTCGGCGATGCCGGCTACTTCAAGGACCCGTACGCCGCCCACGGCATCAGCGACGCCCTCCGCGACGCCGAGCTCCTGGCCACCGCCATCGCCGCCGGCGGCAGCGAGGCCGACCGTCGCCGGCACCTGGCCGACTACGAGACCACACGCAACCGGCTCTCCGGCCCCCTGTTCGACGTGCTCGAGCGGATCGCTTCCTACGATTGGAGCACCGACGACCTCCCCGGCCTCCACCTGCAACTGGGCAAGGCGATGTCGGTCGAGCAGAAGGAGCTGGCGGCGATGCGGGCCAGCCGGGGCCTCGGGGCCCTCGTCGACGGGGTCGGACGGGCGGTCGAGACCCGCCTCCCGGTCGCCGCCTGAGCCGGTTCCTGACCCGAGTCTGGCGTCGTCCTGGCCACCGCACACGTCAATCTGACGGCAATCTGACGGCCCGTCCGGTTCCGCCGATGCCGGCCCCTCCGACCCCAGGGGGCCGGCATCGGCGTGCCCGCGCCCACCTTCCTCTCACGATGGGCGACGATGGGCGTTCGGCCGGCTAAGGTCTCGGCCAAAGCGGCCTTGCGGGAGGCCCTCGTGAATCTGGCGGAATCAATCGGCGGTGGAATGATGAGGCATGCCTCGACCGCCCGGCCGCGCCCTTCGAGGCGCGAGGTGGGCCCATGAGCGACATCGAACCCCCGGCCCCACCATCGTCGGAGCTGCCCGATCTGCCCGACCCGCTCGCCAACCCGGCGCCCGGTCTCGGGTTGCTCGGGATCGAGATCGGGGCAACCGCGGTCCGGCTGGTGCTACTGGATTCCGAGGCCACGTCGGTCACCGACCTGGTCGAGCGTCCCATCGGCAGCGGCGACGGCAGCCTCGACCAGTCGGCCGAGCTCCGCCTCCAGACCGCACTGCTCGCCGCCCTCGACGCCATCGGACTCTCCGAGCCGACGCCACTCCTGATGGGGGTCAGCATCGGGATGGCGAACTGCGGGGTCGGCAGCGGGCCCGCGCTCCGTGACTGGCTGGAGAACCTGAGCGGTCGTCTCGGTCAGCCCTTCCTCTGCGCCGGCAACCCCGGCGTGTCGTACGCCCCGGCAGACGTCGTGTCGTTCCTCCGCCGGGTCTTCGAGCCGCTGCCGCTGCACCTCGACCGGATCGAGCTGGCTCCCGTGGCCGCCAGCCGGGTCATCCCGGCCATGCACCCCGGGGCGATCACCCTCGGTTCGGGGATGGCGTGGTCGGCGAGGATCGTCGGCCACGAGGTGCTCGAGGCCTACGAGATCGCCGGCGGTCCGGTCGACCAGACCCTCACCGTCGCCACCGGGGCCGATGCCGAGTCGATCGAGCAGCTCGAGGGCATCGAGGTCGATCCCGAGCTGTGCCGCGAGCGTGGCCTGACCGTCGGCGCCCTGGCCCCGGCGGTCGGCGTGGCCCTCGCCCTGCGGACGTCGCCGCCGACCAACCTGCTGGCCGCGGAACCGGTCGGGGTGACCCCCGGTCCGGCGGTCGGCTCCCGCTCGGCTCCGACCCGCGAACCACAGCCGGTGCCGGCCAGCCCGGCCATGCGGTCGACCGAGTCGTCTGGGCAGACCGACGTGCGCACCATGCCGGTCCAGCGGTGGGATCCGGCGAGGGCCGAGGGCTGGGACCCCGTCGAGCAGCGGCAGCCCCCAGGTGTCGACGCCTATGACCGCTACGACGACTACCAGGCGCTGCGACGGTCGGCCGACTTCGCCCCCGGCGCCGCAGCCGGTGGCCGTCGCCATCCCCGGGATCACAGCCAGGCCGACAGCGGGTTCCGCGTCTCCGACTTCGTGCTCGGTGCCCTACTGATGCTGGCCGTGGTGCTCACCCTGGCGCTGGTGTTCCTGTGACCGCCGCCAGCCCCAACCCGGCGGCCCAATGGCGGTTGTTCCTCGCCGTCGGGCTCGTCGCCGTCAACCTGCTGTTGATCGCCCTCAACCTGGCCAAACACGACCTCGTCACGCTGTCGTTCGGCTCGTCAGACGAGACCGAGGCGGTTGTCGGTGGGGCGACGACCGACGCCGGGATCGATCCGACCTCCTCGACCGTTGCGCTGATCCCGGCCGATGACGGGACCGAGGAGACCACCGGCGGCGAGGCGACCGCCGCCACCGACGTCGCCGCCGAGGCGCCGGCGTCGACGACCACGTCGTCGAGCGTGCCGACCACGATCGACGACTGGCCCGGCGGCCGCGGCCCCGAGCCGGACGGTCCGGCCGAGGCCAGGCTGGCCGTCGTCGGCATCGACGGGAACATGCAGCTCACCGGGTCCGCCCCCGACTGGGCCACGGTCACCAAGATCGTGCAGTACGCCGGCGAGAAGCTGCCAGGCGGCCCGGACGCCGTCGACAACCAGCTGACGTGGCACCCCGACGCCAGCCCGTCGACCCGCTGGGGTGACGTGGTGATGCCCGAGGCGACGACCTTCGACGTCGGCTCGGCCGAGCTCGACCCGGCGGCGATCGCCGGCCTCGACGTGGCGGCGGAGATCCTCACGTCCAACCCGAGCGTGTTCGCCATCGTGATCGGGCACGCCGACAACCGGGGCGACGACACCATCAACGCCGAACTGGCCGCCCAGCGGGCCGGCGTCGTGGTCGACTACCTCGTCACGCAGGGCGTCGTGCCCGGGCAGATCGTCGTCGCCTCGGCCGGCGAAGACGACCCAGCAGCCTCCAATGCCACCGAGGAGGGTCGGGCCTTGAACCGACGAACCGAGATCCAGTTCAAGAACCTGCTGATCCCCGAGGGTCGGCGATGACGGGCCGGCGCGTTCGCTCGGCCGGCATCGCCCGCTGGTCGGCCGTGCTGGTCGCGGCGTCGCTTGTGGCCGCCGCCTGCTCGTCCGGGGACGACGAGACCGGTGCCGGCGACTCGGCCGGGACCGACCCCGGCGCCGTTGCCGCCCCGGCGGCCGATCAGGACGCGACCCAGTCGACCACCGGCACCGACACCGGCACCGACGCTGCGGCCGACGGTGGGACCGGCGACTTGGCCGGCACCGACGCCGGGGCTGCGACCGGCGGCGACGCCGTCCCCACCGGGCCGTTTGACATCGACGCCGTCCTCCAGGCCGACCCCGACTGCCCCAACCCGGTGACCGGCGAGCCCCTCGTCGTCGGGTACGCCGCCGACATGGGTGAGCTCGGGGCGTTCGGTGACGGTCCGGCCTCCCAGACCGCGATCCACATCGCCAATCTCGTCAACTGCTCCGGAGGCCTCGACGGGCGGCCGGTCGAGGTGTCGATGGCCGACATCTCGGGTGACCCGGTGGCAAGCCGCGAACAGACGATGGGTCTGGTCGAGGGTGGGGTGTCGGTCCTGCTCGGACCACCGTTCCCCGACCCAGGCTTCCGGGTCCTGCAGGTGACCGAGGGCGGCGTCCCGGTCATCTTCACCGGCTCGACCGAGCCGGCGCTCGGCGACGACAGCAACCTCTCGTTCCTCGTCGCCTTCAGCGACACCCAGGGAGCGACGGCGGCGGCCCAGTTCGCCCAGTCCCAGGGTTGGACGACGGCCGTCACCTTCTCCTCGCCGGGCCCGTACTTCGGCTACAACCCGCTGGTCTTCACCGAGGTGTTCACGGCCCAGGGAGGCCAGATCGTTGCCGACTTCCCGTACCTGCCGATCGAAACGCTCGACTTCACCGAGGCCATCGCCGCCATCGCCGACGACCCGCCCGACGTGATCTACTCGGCCATGATCGCCGTCCAGCTCGTCGCCCTGAAGCAGCAGTTGGCCGAGGCCGGTCTGGCCGACGTCGAGGTGATCGGCACCGACGCCTTCGAAGCGACCAATGGCTACTCACTGGCCCCCGGCAACGAGGGCATCTACCACGTGACCCACACCGACCCCCGACCAGACACCCGCCTCCAGCAGCTGCTGACCAGCTACGCCGCGGCCAATGGCGGCGTGCCACCGGCGTCGCCATCGATGGCGGCCCTGGCCGGCGACGCCATGGCCGTCATCGCCGACGCCTACCTGCGGGTCGACAGCACCGACCCGGCAGCCCTCGGGCAGGCCATCGCCACCGCAACCGGGGTGCAGGGCATCACCGGCGTGTTGACCTACGACATGTCGGGTGCGCCGAGCAAGCCGATGTTCGTCCACCGGGTGGTCGACGGGCAGGCCACGCTGGCCGGCATCGTCGGCGGCTGACGAGCCGCAGCCGCCCTGGCGGGTTGGCACGACCCGGCCCCGCCCGCTTGGGGCCGCAAGGTTACCGACCGGTACCATCGCCGGATGGCCAGTGCAGACACCGCCAGCGCAGACACCGACACCCTCGAGCAGCAGGTCGCCGACTGGATCGACGACAACTGGGACCCCGATCTCACGCTGGGGGAGTGGTGGCAGCGGCTGGCCGACTCCGGCTACTGCCACCCGAGCCTGCCGAAGGCGGCCGGTGGCCTCGACCTCAGCCAGAGCGAGGCGTTGCGGGTCATGCGGGTGCTGGCCGACCACAAGGTCGTCGGCCCGCCGCCCGGTCTCGGCTACATGTTGGCCGCCCCGACGATCGCCGAGCACGGCACCCCCGAGCAGATCGAGCGGTACCTGCCGCCGATCCTGAACGGGCGAGAGGCCTGGTGCCAGTTGTTCTCCGAGCCGAACGCGGGCTCCGACCTCGCCGGCCTCCAGACCAGGGCCACCCCGGACGGCGACGAGTGGCGGGTCACCGGCCAGAAGGTGTGGACCTCGCAGGGCCACGCCGCCGACATGGGCATGTTGTTGGCCCGCACCGACGCCGAGGCCCCCAAGCACCGCGGCATCTCCTACTTCGCCATGGCGATGGATCAGGACGGGGTCGACGTGCGGCCGCTGAAGGAGATGACCGGGCGCACGTTCTTCTCCGAGGTGTTCATGGAGGACGCGGTCGTGGCCGACGACGCCATGATCGGCACCAAGGGTGACGGCTGGCGGGTCGGCAACACGACCCTGGCCTACGAGCGGTCGAGCATCGGCGCCGGGTCGGCCGGGTTCATCATGGCCGCCCCCGGCACCAAGGCCGATCAGTTCGAGCGCCGGGTCGGCGACATCGTCGAGGCGGCGTCGAAGCGGCGGGTCGGCGGCCACGCCCCCGGCGTCGGCATGAAGCTGTACGAGCGGTGGACCCAGCTGGCCCGCGAGCTTGACCGGACCGACGATCCCGTGCTGCGCCAGGAGATCATCGAGCTCTACACGTTGCTCCGGGTCAACCGGCTCAACCTGCAGCGGGCCCGCGACCCCCGCCAGCGGACCGGCGGCGAGGCCAACATCGCCAAGCTGTTCGATGCCGAGCTGCACCGTCGGTTCCGCGACGTCAGCCTCCGCATCGTCCAGGCCGACGGGATGCTGGCCGGCCGCTCGATGGCAACCGACCCCCAGATCGCCGAGCTGGCCCTGCACGCCAGCGCCCCATCGATCTACGGCGGCTCGGACCAGATCCAGAAGAACATCCTGGGCGAGCGGACCCTCGGACTGCCGAAGGAGCCGGGCCCCGACCGCGACACGCCGTTCACCGAGCTCCCGAAGAACGGCTAGGCCATACTCGGGGGGTGCGGCGGGATCGAGGTCGACGGCGGGACGGTGCAGTGGTGGACGCGTTGATCGCCATCCCCCGCCGAACGGTCCAGCGGTCGGTTGCCCTGGCTGCGGTCGCCGTCCTCGGCTTCGCCGTCCTGGTCGCCCGGGGGTCGGGGGTCCCGTTCTCCTCGATCAGCCGAGACCCATTCGTCACGGCCCAGATCCCGACCACCACCGGCCTGCTGTCGAATGTCGGGGTCGTGGTCTGGAGCGGCGCCGGCTTCGTCTCCCTCTTCGCCGCGCTGGCGTTGCTCGCCTCCGATGAGGACCGGCGGCGGGCCGAGGTCCTCTGGTGGGGTGGGTTGCTGTCCGGCCTGCTCGCGGCCGACGACCTGTTCATGCTGCACGAGAACGGCTACTTCGTCGGCGTCGACGAGCGGCTGGTCTATGGCGCCTACGCCCTGGCCGTCGGGTCGTTCCTCGTCGGCTTCCGGCACGAGCTGCGACGCGACCCCGTCTTCGGCCCGAATGCATGGTTGCTGGTGGTCGCGCTGTCGTGCTTCGCCGGCTCCGTGGCCGTCGACCTGGCGGAGGCGGTGGTCACCACGGAGAGCGGGCTCCGGTACTTCGTCGAGGATGGGCTCAAGTTCGTCGGCATCGTCTGGTGGTCGGCCTATTTCGTGACCTGCAGCTTCGACGCCCTCGTCCGACCGACCCGGATGAGGGCGGTTCGGGCGGGCCGTTAGATTCGGCCGATGGCCGCCGACTCCGCTGCCGCCCTGCCGTCGTTCTCCGAGGCCTGGTCCCGCCTGGTCCGACCCGTCGGCTCGTGGCCTCGACGGCGATGGAGCGGGGGCGGACGGACGGGCTGGCTCCATCGCCGCCACCGATGCCGTGCTCGCAGTGGCCGCCGATGACTGATCAGCGCCCACCGACGAGGGCGACGGGGAGGCGACCGGCGAGCGCCGGCTGGGCGGTGGCCAGGCGGACGAGGATGATCGACGACATGATCGTGCCGCCGAGCCCGCCGGCGATCAGCGCGACATCGGCCGTGGTCGAGCCGTAGAGCAGCCACACCGCCGCCTCGATCCAGGCCAGGACCCAGGTGGTCGGGGAGATGCCGACGACGCTGGCCGATCGCACGGCGGCGGTCACCGCTGGAGTGAAGGCGGCGCCGTACAGGAGACCGATGACCAGGCCGGCTCCGGGCCAGCCGTCGACGACCAGACCGGCGAGTGGCACCAGGCCGATCAGATGGCCACGGGCGACGGCCGAGAGGACGGTCGGGCCGAGCAGCCGGAGCAGCTGGGCGGCGACGATCCCGTAGAGGGTGATGCCTCCGACCGAGACCGGGACCAGGCCCCACAGACCGGAGGCGGCGGCGTAGGCCAGCCACCAGGCGTTCATGATCAGCCCGACCCCGACCCACGTCGGGGAGACACCGTCGGTGACCTTCGTCCGATGCAGGCGGACGGCCTGGGGCACGATCATGCCGACGCCGGCCGCCGTGGCGACGGCGAGCAGCAGGGGCAGGACGAGGGACTCGAACATGGTTCACCTCCGGGTGACGTAAGGAGCTAGATCGTTTTAGCTCCCGTCATTGTAAGAGGCTAAGTCGCGAACGATGCTTTCGCGACCCGGCCGGTAGGCTGACCTCATGCAGGTGGCATCGGCCACACAGTCGGACGCCAGGGCCACCCTCGAGGCGGCGATCACCCTCCTCAACGGATTGACCCCGGTCGCTGTCGGGTCGGACGTCGTCCGCCCGGTCGACGATGGCGAGCCCTTCGACGTCCGCCAGGCGCTCGATGACGTCGGGTTCACGCGGGCGGCCAAGGCCTCGGCTGCGTCGATCGACCGGATCGGGCGTCGGGTCCGCGAGCTCCGACCCCTGTTCGACGGCCTGCTCGGCGCCACGTTCGACGATGCATCAGCCGCAGTGAACGAACAGCTGACCGAGTTGGCCATCCGCCCGGCGGTGGTGGCCCACGACGGCGTCGGGCCCCACCTCCATTGGTCGGCGTCGACGGCGACCTTCGACGATCAGGTCCTGACCGACATCCTCATGGCGCTGGCCATCGAGTTGTGCGAGGACGGCACCGAGCGCTTCGGTCGATGTGCGGCCGACGGCTGCGGTCGACTGTTCTTCGACAGCACCCGCAACCGGTCGAGGCGATTCTGCGACGATCGCCGCTGCGCCAGCCGAACCCACACCGCCGACCACCGGGCCAGGCGTCGCTCGGCCTGACCGTCCTGTTCGGTTCGTGGCCCGGCCTCAGCCGACCGAGGGATCGGCCCCGAGGCCGCGCATGATGAGGTCGATCAGCTCGGGCAGCTCCTCGGCGCCGGGTGGCTCACCCTGCAGCATCGTGCGGGCCATCAGCGGTCCGTGCACGAAGGTGATGGCCCGCTCCGGCTCGATCGGTGGGATCTCACCACGATCGACCGCCCGCTCGACGATCTCGACGATCGGCTGCGTCCGCTCCGCCACCAGCGCCTGCTTGATCTCCTCCAGGTCGGGATCGGCGGCCGCTGCACTCAGGAGGTCGAGCAGCATGCGGCGTCTCGCCGGCTGGGCCATCACCTCGAGCGCAGCCGTCGTCATCGCCTCCAGATCGCCACGCAGGCTCCCGGTGTCGGGGGCGGCCACGGTCTCGATGTGGCAGTCGAGGGCATCGACCAACAGCTCGTTCGCCGACGACCAGTGCCGGTAGATCGTGGTCTTGGCCACCCCGGACTGGCGGGTCACGGCCTCGATGGAAAACCCCTCGATGCCGTCGCCACCGAGGATGGCGATGGTGGCGTCGATCGCCTTCTGGCGGGCCGCTTCACTGAGGGGACGGGGCATGGCGCTCGCAGTCTAGGGCAGCATCGGTTCCGCTACGTAGCCGTATCGTTACCTGCCGCTCCGCCAAAGGAGACTTCGGACACAGTTTCCGGCAATCGGTTGTCTTCACTCGACGCCGCCATTATAACGCTACTTATCCGTAGCGTTATCCGGGTGGCTCCTTCGACATCCCATGCGAAGAGCCTCGCCCCCTGCTGAGGGCTTCGGATCGACCCACGAGAGGGGAACGTCGTCATGTATCGCGCACTTGGACAGTGGTGCTATGCCAACTGGGGCAAGGTGGTGCTGGCCTGGGTGGCCCTGGTGATCGGCGTCGGCGCCGTCGCCGGTACCGTCGGATCGGCCTTCTCGGCCACCTTCGAGATCCCCGAGTCGGAGAGCCGCGACGGATTCGACGCACTCGACGAGCACTTCGGCGGCTTCGGCTCCGGTCAGCCCGGCTCGATCGTGTTCCGCGCCGAGCAGGGGGTCGATGACCCCGAGGTGATGGCGGTGATGAACGAGCTCTTCGAGTTCACCGTCGCCCTCGATCCGGACCAGATCCAGCTCGCCAGCCCCTACGAGCCGTCGCCGCAGCCGCTGGTCAGCCAGGCCGGTCCCGAGGCCGGGCTCATCGCCTATGCCGACCTGACCCTCGACCAGTCGGTCGACCAGGTCGTCGCCGCCGAGTGGGGCGTCGAGATCCGCGACCACGCCGAGGAGCTCGTCGCCGAGGCCGGCCTTGAGGGTGAGCTGCAGATCGAGACCGGCGGTCAGGTGCTCAGCGAGTTCGAGCCGCCGGAGACCGAGCTGATCGGCCTCGCGTTCGCCGTGATCGTCCTGATCCTGGCCTTCGGCTCGGTCATGGCCATGGGTCTGCCGATCGGCGTCGCCGTGGCCGGCGTCGCCACCGGCATCGGCATCATCAACCTGCTCAGCAACGCCATCTCGATCCCCGACTTCGCCATCCAGCTCGGGGCCATGATCGGTCTCGGCGTCGGCATCGACTACGCGCTGTTCATCGTCACCCGCTACCGGAATTCGCTGGCCGCCGGCCACGACCAGTACGCCGCAGTCGGCATCGCCCTCGATACCGCCGGCCGGGCCGTCGTCTTCGCCGGCCTCACCGTCGTCGTGTCGCTGCTCGGCATGCTGCTGATCGGCCTGCCCTTCATCTCGGGCCTCGGTATCGGCGCCGCCTCGACGGTGACCATCACCATGATCGCCTCGATCACCCTGCTCCCGGCCCTGCTCGGCCTGGTGAAGGACCGGGTCGAGATCTCCCGGGTCCGTGGCCTCGTCGCCGCCGGCCTCGCCTCGATCGGCCTGTTCCTGATCGGCATCGGGGTCGCCCCGCTCAGCGGCTTCCTCTTCCTCGGTGCCGGCATCGCCATTGCGCTGCTCGTCGGCACGTTCGTCCCGCCGATGCGGCGGATCATCCCACCACGGCCCGAGAAGCCGATCCGGGAGACGCTGGCCTACCGCTGGAGCCGGGTCATTCAGGCCCACCCCTGGTTGGCCATGGCGGTCGGCACGTCGATCCTGCTCGTGCTCGCCGCCCCGGTGCTCGGGCTGCGCCTCGGGTTCTCCGACGAGGGCAACTTCCCCGAGGACACCTCGACCCGGAAGGCCTACGACCTGATTGCAGACGGCTTCGGTGACGGCTACAACGGGCCGCTGATCATCACCGCCGAGCTGGATGGTCCCGAAGGCGGGGCACAGATCCCGGCGCTGCAGGCGGCGATCGAGTCGACCGATGGGGTCGCGGCGGTGGCCGCGGTGCCGAGCAACGTCGACGAGCCGGCCGCCTCCGAGGCGTTCCTGCTGCGGGTCATCCCCACAACCTCACCCCAGGACGAGGCCACCCAGGACCTCGTCGAGACGCTCCGCGACGACGTGATCCCGCCGGTGTCCGACGGGCTGGAGGTGTCGGTGACCGGCGCCGTGCCGGCCAACATTGACTTCACCTCGTTCCTGTCGGCCCGGATCCTCGTGTTCTTCGGGGCGGTGCTGACGATCAGCTTCCTGTTGCTGATGGCCGTCTTCCGCTCGGTCGTGGTGCCGATCAAGGCCGTCGTCATGAACGTGCTGTCGATCGCCTCGGCCTACGGCGTCGTCGTCGCCATCTTCCAGTGGGGCTGGTTCGGGAGCTTCTTCGGCATCGCCGAGGCCCCGATCGAGCCCTTCATCCCCATGATGCTGTTCGCCATCGTCTTCGGCCTCTCGATGGACTACGAGGTCTTCCTGCTCTCCCGCATCAAGGAGGAGTACGAGAAGACCGGCGACGCCCAGAACTCGGTTGCCGACGGCCTGGCCGCCACCGCCAGGGTCATCACCGCGGCGGCTGCGATCATGGTCGTCGTCTTCGGCGCCTTCATGCTCGAGGACAACCGCATCATCAAGTTGTTCGGCCTCGGACTGGCCATGGCGGTGTTCCTCGACGCCAGCCTGGTCCGGATGCTGCTGGTGCCGGCCACGATGGAGCTGCTCGGCCACCGGAACTGGTGGCTGCCCCGCTGGCTCGACCGCATCATCCCCAACCTGAACGTCGAGGGGACCGAGCCCCCGCCGCCGGCTCCGGTCGGCGAGGAGCCGGACGACAGCCGAGACGACGATGCGGAGCCAGACGCCTCGCCACCGTTCCGGAGTGAACCGGTCCCGACCTGACCAACCGACACCGCCTCGGTTCGAGCCGCCGGCTGCCTAAGGGCACCGGCGGCTCGGCCGATAGGGGTGGCGTGAGTTCGTTGTTGCGACGCGTCCTCGGCTCGGGGCGGCTCGCCGGTAGCCCGACCCTGGTGGTGGCGCTGATCCTCGCGCTCACGACGATCGTCGCCCTGGTCCAGCAACGGGGTGCCGAACAGCGACGGCAACTCCTCTTCGAGAGCCAGGCCGAGCAGATCCACCACGAGATCCTCCAGGCCATCGAGGCCGAGGGCGTGCAGTTCCGGACCGCGGTCGACTTCGTTGCCGTGACCCACCCGGGCCCACTGGCCCCGTTCCAGTCCTACTTCGCCCGCCAGGCCCAGCTCCGCAGCGGATCCGAGCCGTCGCCGTTCGACTTCATGCTGATCGAGGTGGCGCCACCGACCGGCTTCGGTGAGCTGCAGGAACGGGAGCGATCACTCGGCAACGCCGACTTCGTCGTCCGCTCGTTCGGTGGGGCGGGGGACCGCATCATCATCACCAGGACCTCGGTCGAGCCGGCGGACGGCGACGTCGACGTCCGCGGCCTCGACGTGACCGCCTTCGGCGCCCAATTCCCGATGACCCGCCCGGACGACGGCTACGCCATCCGGGTGCTCGAACCCGATCCGGCCGTCGACCTCCTCATCGATCTGGCCGGTCAGCGTGCCTCGTCGGCCGAGGCGCTGTCGGCCGAGGTGAGGACGTTCGCCCTGCTGGTGAGCCCGGTACCGGTCGCCGGCCAGGAACTGGCCAAGACCGACGCCGTCGACGCTGCGGGTCAGGCCATCTCACCGGTGTCGGCCATCCGCCTCGTCCCGATCGACACCCTCTTCGCCCCGGTCGACCCCCGTCTGCTGACCGACCTCCAGGCAACGCTGACGGTCGAGGGGATCGACCGCCCGGTTGCGATGCTCGACGGTCCCGGAGGTCGCCTCGACGATCCCGGCGAGCTGCTCGCCGAGTATTCGCTCACCACCGACGGGCAGCGTTGGGCGCTCAACATCGTCGCCGACGACGACTTCGGCCCCGACACCGGCCTCTTCGACCCGCTCGGCACCTGGGCCTTCGGTCTCACCACCGCCGCGCTGGTCGGTGGCTTCCTGCTGGCCCGGGCGTGGCACGGTCAACGGCTGGTGCGGGCCGAGCGGGAACTGGCCTCGGCGCTGACCGTCGCCTCGACCGATGGCCTCACCGGGCTGTTGAACCGGGTCGGCTTCGTCCAGCAGGCCGGCCTCGTCGATCCCGCCGAGCCGGTCAGCCTCTTCTTCATCGACCTCGACGGCTTCAAGGCCATCAATGACCTCGACGGTCACGAGGCCGGCGACGTGGTGCTGCGCTCGGTCGCAGCCAAGCTCTCGGCCGAGACCCGCGAGCAGGATCTGGTCAGCAGGCTCGGCGGCGACGAGTTCATCGTCCATCTCGCCGGTGCCGATCCCGAGGCCGCCGTTCGCTTCGCCTCCCGGGTCATCGATGCCGTCGACGAGGTCGACGACCGGCTCTCGTGCAGCGTCGGGGTGGCACGTCGGCGTGCCGGCGAGCTGACGGCGGTCGACGAGCTCCTGCGTCGGGCCGATGCGGCGATGTACAAGGTCAAGCGCGATGGCGGCCGGGGCTTCCACCTGGTCGAGGCCGACGATCCCCCGGCTCCGCATGCGGCCGAGGACGGTCCCCGTCAGCCGGCTCCGCTCGGCTGAGGCGGGCTGCCGACCATCTCGCCGAGACGGCTGGGCCGTCACCGCTCCGGCGCGCCACCCGTGGCGACCTCGTACACCTAGCCCGACGAATCATCAGCCCTACGAATCATCAACCCTACGAATCATCAGCGATACTGAAATAGATTCAGTTTCTCTGGTGTTCTATCAGTAGGGTCGCCGGAGGGATCGTCCGCCGCCGGCCCCGCACCCAGCATTCCGACAAAGGAGCCTTGACCATGCTTCTGCAGAACGATCCCTTCCGTGACCTCGACCAGCTCTTCCGGGCCTTCGGCCGAGCCGACGCCCCCGAGCACCGGATGTCGATGGACGCCTACCGCCGCGGCGAGAACGTGTGGGTCCACATCGACCTGCCCGGCGTCAGCGCCGAGGCGGTCGACATCAGCGTCGAGCGCAACGTGCTGACCGTGACCGCCGAGCGGACCTACCCGACCGAGGACGGCGACCGCTTCTACTTGCGGGAGCGCCGCCAGGGCGCCTTCCGGCGCCAGGTCCACCTCGGCGAGAACCTCGACACCGACAACATCGAGGCCGACTACGCCGATGGCGTGCTGACCCTGCGGATCCCGGTGGCCGAGAAGGCCAAGCCACGCAAGATCACCGTCGGCAACCGCGGCGCCGCCATCGAGGCCGACCTGACGGAGTCGACCACCGCCTGATCGGCCGCCGCCGATCGAGTCCCCAACCAACACCACCACAGCCGCGATCACGTCGGGGCCCCGGCCGCCCGTTCCCCCTCCACGGCGGTCGGGGCCCCGTCGCGCGCCACTACACTCGCCGGGGCGGTACCCGAGGCGGGGGCCGCCGGGCACCCGCAGGGGGCACCACCGATGGCCACCGTCCGCGACGGGATCTATCTCGAAGACAATCCGCCGGCCCGGAGCCAGTTCCGGGTCGGTCGTCGCGACCCCGTCAAGTCGGTCATCGTCGTCCACACCGCCGAGAGCGGTACCGACACCTCCGGTCCCGACCCGAAGGCCGAGAACGTCGCCTCGTTCATCCGGGGCCGATCGGGCGCCGGCTCCTACCACCTCGTCGGCGACCGGGATTCGATCATCCAGCTCATCCGCTTCGACAACGAGGCCTTCCACGACCGCACCGGCTCGAACCGGTGGGCCATCGGGATCTCGCTTGCCATGAACGCCGGCGACTGGCCGTCGCTCGCCGGCGGCCCACGCAACGAGCTGGTGGCGACCGCCGGGCAGATGGCCGCCATCGCCGCGGTCTGGCTTCGCGACCGCGGCCTCGACCTGCCCGAGCCCCGGCTGTTGACCAAGACCGAGAGCGATCGGCTCGACGCGAGCGGCTTCATCTCCCACGCCCGTCGTGACCCGACCCGAAGGACCGACCCCGGCGCCGGCTTCCCGTGGTCGAGCTTCTTCGCCGCCTACCAGCAGGCCCTGACCGACGGCGGCAACGAGCCGAGTCGCGACGCTCTCATCCGCCAGCTCCAGGCGTTGGTCGGCACCACGCCAGACGGCATCGTCGGTCCGCTCACGATCGCGGCCCTCAACCGCAACTGGCTCGGCAACGACGAGTCGTTCGACGTCTCCGTCGCCGACACCTTCGTCAACAACCCCCGGGTCATCGAGTGGGTCCAGGCCAGGATCAACGCCCGCGACGGTTTCTCTGTCGGCGTCGACGGGGTCTTCGGCCCCCGTACCGAGGCTGCGGTCAAGACCCTCCTGCAGCGGGGCGGCGTCATCACCGCCGAGTCGTTCCTCGCCCTCGTGGAGCCCGCCGATGGCTGACCCGACCTTCACCTTCCCCGACGAGGGGGCGACCCTCGACGGCTCGGTCCAGCTCTTCCGTTGGGATCTCGGCGGCATCCCGATCGAGAGCGCCTGGCTCTACGCCGGCTCGACCGAGGGCGGCTCCCAGCACCTGGCCCGCTTCGTCGGCACCGCCACCGCCACCTCCGGCGGGGCGCTGCCGACCGACGGCTCGGCCGTCTTCGGCCGACTCTGGTACCGGACCGGCGGGGTCTGGACCTTCGTCGATCGGCGCTGGGTGGCGGCATCCGAGCCGGGTCTGCCCGAGCTGCTCGACCCGGCGCCCGGCGCCACGCTGACCGGCGACACGACCACCTTCCGCTGGACGTTCGGTCCTCAGGAGGTCCAGGCGTCGTGGCTCTACCTCGGCTCCGAGGCCGGCGGGTCGGACATCGCCGCCGTGCCGACCGGCACAACGACCGGGACCACGGTGGCCGGCCTCCCGCTCGACCAGCGCGACGTCAACGCCCGGCTGTACTTCCTGGTCGGCGGCCACTGGTACTTCGTCGACGAGCGCTACGAGGCGGCCAGCGACCCGGGCCCGACCCGTGACGAGCTGATCCGCGAGCTCCAGTCGCTCATCGGCGTGACTGCGGACGGTGTCATCGGGCCGATCACCCGGGGCGTCCTCAACCAGAACTGGGTCGCCAGGAGCGACTCGTTCGACCCGTCGTTCGCCGCACGCTTCGCCAACGACACCGACGTCGTCTCCTGGGTCCAGCGTCGGCTCGTCGCCCGGGGGGCAAACCTGGCGATCGACGGTGACGTCGGTCAGGCGACCGAGGCGGCGCTGCTGGCCGACCTCGACCGTGGTGGCGTGGTTGCCACCCAGTCCTTCGAGGAGCTCGTCGACCCTGCGGTCTAGCGGGCCGGCCGCGGCGGGTACCCGGCCGAGCCGGTCAGCCGCCGGCCAGCACGTCGAGCAGGCTCAACATCGCCCGACGGTTCTGCTGGCGACCCTCCTCGGTCGAGTTGTCGGCCACCGGTTCGGCCTCACCGAATGCCAGCGACTGCAGCTGGCGGTCGGGCACGTCGATGTGGCGGTAGAAGTCGCGGATGGCCTGGGCCCGCTCCCGTGAGAGCGCCAGGTTGAAGTCGTCGTCGCCGTCGGAGTCGGTGAAGGCGGCGATCGACATCGTGATCTGCGGGTTGAGCTTCAACACGTCGCCGCACGCCTCGAGGAACTCGTGGTACGAGGGATCGATCTCGGCGGTCCCGCTTGCGAACAGCACCGGCTTGTCGAGCGCCACCTCGTCGGCGGCCGGCGGCGGGGCCGCGGCGTTGATCGTGTAGTTCTGCACGAGGTTGTCGGCCCCGAACACCTCACCCATGCCGTCGACGTAGCGGTCGGCGGTCGCCTGGTCGGGGAAGGCGCCATCGAGGTGGAGCAGACCGTCGGCCCGGATGGTGGCGGTGGCCGGGGCCAGGACCTCCCCGGTCTCGGGGTCGACGACGGTCGGGCGATCGGGCTCGATGCGGATCGACAGCATGTCGGCCTCGTCGCCATCGGCCGGGGTTGCCGGCACGACCAGCGTCGACGCCGTCGTCTCGCCGCTCGTCGACCCGTCGGCGGTCTCGTCAGACCCACCGTTCCCGCGGTCATCGGCGTTGCCGGTCGAGGCGTCGTCGGCGCTGTCCGCTCCGGTCTCGGCGCCGGCGCCGGTCGATCCACCGGTCGATCCGGTTGCGGCGGTCGGGGACGTCGTCGCCCCGGTCTCGGTGCCGTCGGCGGTGGCTGCCTGCGGCGATCCATCGTCGTCGAGCAGGCCGAGCCCGACCACCACTGCGGCCGCGGCGGCCAGCAGCACCACGACGGGGACCAGCAGCCTGGCGGTCGAGTGCGTGCGGCGGAAGCGCTCACCGGTGTCCGGCGGAGACGATGCCTCGACCCAGGTGGTCGGCGCCGGGGTGGCGCCCGTCGACCGGGCCGACGCCTCGGGCATGGACGACACGGCCGGGGTCGGCGACACCGCCGGAGCCGCGGCCAGGGCGGACACCGACGAGACGGACGACACCGATGAGACCGACGGCGCCGAGGACATCGCCGCCACGGATGGCATCGCCGGCTCCGGCCCGTCCGGCATGACCGGCGGGACCGGGCGGCCGTCGACATCGGCTGACGTCGAGGCGGGCGCCGTCGGTGTCGGGTCGATCGGCATCGGCTGGGCCGGAGGGGCCGGCGCTGCTGGCCGGCTCGCCTCGACGGCATCGGACCCCTCGGTGGTGACCGAGCCCATGACGCCGAGGATCTTGGCCACGAGCGGCCCGGACCACGGCAGCCCGGCCGGCGCCGCCGTGCCGGTGCGCGCCATGGCCGCCGCCATCTCGTCGAGCCCGAGGCCATGGCGCTGCAGGCGCCCGAGTTCGGTCAGCATCTCGACGACCGACGTCAGGTCTTCGTGCTCCAACGTCGACAGCGCATCAAACGAAGGTTCCAGGGTCGGCTCGTCCGCCATCTCGCCTCCTCACCCGGGTTGTGGACACGACGGTACCAAGATCCGGGGCCAGGGAACTGGTCGGGATGTGGTCTCGTGGCGGGCAAGCTTGTCGACGAACGTGTCGGACGAGCCGGAGCGAGCATCGTGCCTTCGATGTCGGATGAAGTGATCGGGGTGACGGTCGGCCAGTGGGTCGGCATCGGCGTGATCCTGATCGTCACGCTTCTCCTGTTCGCCGCCCTCCGCCGCATCCAGCGGGTGCTGGTCGGCCGGGTCATGGTGCGGGACTACACCGCCGACATGATCCGCCGGGTCCTGATGGGTGTCATCACTGCGCTGGCCGGCGTGTACATCCTCGGGGTGCTCCAGGTCGAGATCCGGCCGCTCCTCGGCGGGTTGGGCCTGTCCGGTCTGATCGTCGCCGTCGCCCTCCAGCCGCTGTTCGCCAACTTCGTTGGCTCGATCCTGCTGCACGGCACCCGCGCCTTCCGCCCAGGCGACGAGATCACGACAAACGGGATCTCGGGCACCGTCATCGACATCAGCCACCGGGCGGTCGAGATCCGCGACTTCGACGGCAACTCGTCGTATGTGCCCAACATGCGGGTCCTCGACCAGAACCTCGTCAACCTGACCGCCGACGACCCACGGCGGACCCTGATCGGGTTCCAGGTCTCCTACGACTCCGACCTGCGGACCGCCCAGCGGGTGCTGCGCCGCGCCCTGACGAGGGTCGACGGGGTGGCGAGCGAGCCACCGGTCCTGGTCGTGGTCCGGGGCTTCGCCGACTCGGGCATCGACATGGAAGCCGAGATCTGGCACCCGGCCGAGGAGGCGCTGGCCCGCCGGGTGGTGAGCGACGCCGCCATCACCATCCACGAGACCCTGCGAGAGAACGAGATCACGATCCCGTTCCCCCAGGTCGTCCTGCACCGGGCCGACGCCGGTACGGATGTCGACATCGACGCCGACGGCGCCACGCCGCCGGACCGACCCGTTCGCTGACTCCGGCCGGCGTCAGCCCTCGTGGATGGCGATCAGGGCGGCGTTGACGATGCTGTCGACGGAGATGCCGGTCAGCTCGTAGAGGTCGGCGATCGTGCCAGACTCGCCGAAGCGGTCGACGCCGAGGCTGATCTGGCGGGTCCCGAGCGCGGAGCCGACCCAGGCCAGTCCGTGGCTGGCCCCGTCCTGGACCGCGACCACCGGCCTGCTCCGCTCGGCGGTCGGGACGAGTCGGTGGAGGTGGCTCGGCCGGCGGACGGCGCTCGCCCCGGCGACGGCCGTTGCGTGCCCGCCCTGCCACGAGCGGTAGACCCGGTCGGGGCTGGTCAGGTGGACGACGGTGACGCCGACGCCTTCGGTCTCGAGTGCCTCGGCTGCGGCCAGGGCTTCGACGACCATGACCCCGGTGCTCACGATCGTCACCCCGGGGGCCGCCTCGATCGCCCGATCGCTCGTCGTGCCGGCGTCGCCACCGTCCGCCGGCCCGTCGGCCCCCGACTCGTGGATGCGGTAGCCGCCGGCGAGCACCTGGTTGCGCAGCGACGTCTCGCCGAGGCGGTCGATGGCCGCGGCGAACGGTGCCTGATCGACCGGTCGGGTCGACAACCGGAGGTAGCCGGCGCCGCCGTCCGGCCGGCTGAGCTGGTCGATGGCGTCGCAGAGCAGCCAGTCGACCTCGGTGGCGAACGCCGGTTCGGCGTAGGTCAGGCCGGGGAGTTCGAGGCCGACCGACGGGGTGATCGTCGACTGGTGGGCGCCGCCCTCGGGGGCCAGCGTGACCCCGGACGGGGTGCCGGCGACCACGAACCTGGCCCCGTTGTAGAGGGCGTAGATCAGGGCGTCGAGGCCGCGCAGCACAAACGGGTCGTAGACCGCGCCGATCGGGAGCAGGTGCTGGCCGTGGTGGTCGTGGGCGAGGCCGAGCTGCCCGAGCAGCATGAAGAGGTTCATCTCGGAGATGCCGAGCTCGATGTGTTGACCAGACGGCGACGGCGCCCACTTGAGCAACCGGTCGGCACCGCCGTGGTCGTCGCGCTCGGTCGGGGCGTAGACGCCGACCTTGTTGATCCAGCCGCCGAGGTTGGTCGAGATCGACACGTCCGGCGCGGTCGTGACCAGGCGCTCGGCCACACCGTCGACGTCGCCGAGGCTGGCCAGGACCCGCCCGAACGCCTCCTGGGTCGACACGAGGCCCGTGGTGACCGGCGGCCGAGCGGCGGCGGGGACGGGCGGGACGGGGCGGGGGATCGGCTTCGGGTTGTTCAGATCGCCACCGACGGCGGCACAGACCCGACCGGCCGGGGTGTCGGGGTCGAGCCGGTCCCACTCCGCGTCGACGGTGAGTCCGACGTCCGAGCGGAGCTCGTCGATCTGGTCAGCGGTCAGGAGGGCGGCGTGGTTCAGCGGATCGCCGGCCATCGGTAGGCCCCAGCCCTTGATCGTGTAGGCGAAGACCACGCTCGGGCGGTCGTCGACCCGGTCGCACTCGTCGAAGCCGTCGAGCAGTAGCCCGAGGTCGTGGCCACCGAGGTCGGTGATCAGGGCCTTGAGCTCGGTGTTGTCGTAGTTGTCGGCGAGGCGGACGACCGACAGGTCGGCCCCGGCCAGGAACGTGGCCCGCAGCAGGTCGCCGTCGAGTCCGAACAGCTGCTGGTAGGCCTCGTTCGGCATGGCATCGATGTGGCGACGCAGTGCGCCGCCCCCCGGTTCGGCGAACGCCGCCCGCAGTCTCGACCCGTACTTGGCCTCGACGACGTGCCAGCCGGCATGGTGGAAGAATCGCTCCAACCGGGCTGCGGCGATGTCGGGGATGACCCGGTCGAGGCTCTGGCGGTTGAGATCGACCACCATCGTGAACGAGCCGAGGCCCTCGGTCGCCGGTTCCGACACCGCCTCCCACACGTTGCCCTCGTCGAGCTCGGCGTCCCCGACCAGGGCGATGAAGCGGGCCGGTCGGTCGGTGGCGGCGCCGTTGGTCGAGGGGCCGTCGGTGCCGCCGAACCGGTGGTCGGCGTAGCGACGGGTCAGGGCGGAGAACAGCGGTGCCACCGCCCCGAGCCCGACCGAGCCGGTGGAGAAGTCGGCCACGTCCGGGTCCTTCGTCCTGGACGGGTAGGCCTGGAGGCCTGCCCGTTGGCGGAGCGTCGGGAGGTAGGAGCGATCGAGCTCGCCGGTCAGGTACTTGATGGCGTGGTACACGGGCGAGGCGTGGGGCTTGACCGCAACCTTGTCGGCGCCGCCGATGTGCCCGAACCACAGGGCGGTCATGATCGACACCATCGAGGCCGATGACGCCTGGTGGCCGCCGACCTTGACCTCGGTCCGGTCCTGGGGCCGGCGATTGGCCTCGTCGACGATCCGGGTCGACAGCCACAGCAGCCGCCGTTCGATCTCGCTCAGCACCTCGAGGTCGGGAGTCGCTCTGGTCGTGTCGGTCATCGCTGCCCAGTGTGGCAACGACGTCGTCGGCCCGCCACCGTCGCCGCCAGACGGTGAACATCCGAGAAACCGCACCGATCGGGGAACAGGATCACCCCGCGCGCCGGGTTGGGTAGGTGAGACTTGACGGCACGTTGGCCGCGCCGGAACCGAGGGCATCCGGCATCGACGAGCTCCGAACGAAAGGGACCGAGATGACCACAGCGACGCCGACGGTGGCCGACCCACCGTCGAAGCCGGTCCGGGTGGCCAGGGGCAAGCACAGCCTCACCACCCGGTGGATGCACTGGCTCAACTTCCCCCTGCTGGCCATCATGCTGTGGACCGGCCTCCGGATCTACAACGCCAATGCGGTGCACGCCATCGACGTGTTCGGCTTCCGGTTCGAGTTCTTCCCCGACGGCTTCTTCGAGTTCTTCGAGGCCAACCGCCGCCTGGCCAAGGGCATCGGGTACCACCTCACGTTCGGTTGGCTGTTCGCCATCAACGGCGCGGCCTACGGGGTGTACCTGGCCGTGTCGGGCCGCTGGCGGGAGCTGGCCCCCGATCGCTACACCGCCAGGGAACTGCCGAAGGTCGTCGCCCACGACCTGCACCTGCGGTCCGAGGCCCCCGCCCACGGCAAGTACAACGCCGCCCAGCGCCTCGCCTACAGCGCCGTGATCGCCATGGGAGCCCTGATGCTGCTCAGCGGCTTCGCCATCTACAAGCCGGTGCAGCTCCGGCCCCTGGTCGTGATCCTCGGCGGCTACGAGTTCGCCCGCCTGATCCACTTCACCGTGTCGCTGGCACTGGTCGCCTTCTTCGGGTTGCACATCCTCCAGGTCGTCCGGGCCGGGTGGCGCAACTTCGCCTCGATGATCACCGGCTACGAGCTCCAGCCGGCGGGCGCCGGCGCATCGGTCGGCACCGTCACCGACGCCGCGGTCACCGCCCCCGCCGCACCGGTGGTGGCCCAACCTGCGGCCGCTGACGAGGTGGTGACCGGGACCGAGGCGACCGAGGACGAGACGACCGACGGCGGCCTCGTCGCTCCCGACGCCGAGGCGACGGGCGACGCAACCGCCGATGCCGCCAACGACGCCGACGCAGACCCCGTCGCTGACGCTGACGCTGACGCTGACGCTGACGGTGACGGTGACGGTGACGCAGTCGCTGACGCCGACGGCGACCCCGACGGCGGCGGGACGACCGGTGATGTCGCCAGCGCCGCCGAAGCCGCCCCCACACCGGACGCCGCACGCGCCGATGATGCCGCCACCACCAGCGACGCTGACGGCGCGGCCGATCCCGCCGATGGTGATGCCGAGGCAACGACCGACGAGCCCACCATCGACGACCCGCCCACGACCGACGACCCGCCCACGACCGACGAGCCCACGACCGACGAGGAGGCCGGACGATGAGCGACGACCAGACCCCGGACCAGCCGACCACGACCGAGCCGGACTCCGCAGCGGTCGACCCACGCCAGGAGCAGTGGGACCGGGAGCTCACCG
>JBCCVL010000075.1:0-27274 GCA_039195375.1 Actinomycetota bacterium | reverse complement strand
CCTCCAGCGCCTTGCGGGCGCCGTCGTCGACCACGATCCGACCGGCCGGCGGGAGGGCGAAGGCGATCCACAGCTTGCGGGCCGGCAGCCGCTGGGTGCGAGGCCGGAACACGGTGCCGACGCCGGCGACCCCTTCCACCGCCTCTCGGAGGACCTTCGGCCGGTCCGATTGGGCGATGGTGGTCTCGACCCCGGACCAGGCCGCGATCTTGGCCGCCGCCAGTTTCGAGGCCATCCCGCCACGACCGTACGTCGAGCCGGGGCCGCCGGCCGCTGCCTCGAGCAGCGGGTCGATCTCGACGATCTCCTCGATCAGGGAGGCGTTGGCGTCGTGGCGCGGATCGCTGGTGAACACACCGGCGGTGTCGGTCAGCAGCACCAGGCAATCGGCGTCGATCAGGTGGGCGACGAGGGCGGCCAGGCGGTCGTTGTCGCCGAAGCGGATCTCGTCGTCGGCGACGGCGTCGTTCTCGTTGATGACCGGCACCACGCCCTGGGCGAGGAGCGCCTCCAGGGTGCCCCGACTCTTGAGGTAGCGGTTGCGGTGCCACAGGTCGGTCGGGGCCAGGAGCACCTGACCGGCGGTCAGCCCGTTGGAGGCGAGGTGGCCCTTGTAGGTCGCCATCAGTGCGATCTGGCCGACGGCAGCGGCCGCCCGCAACAGGCCGGCCTCCTTCGGCCGGTTGTCGGGGGTGTAGCCGAGCGGCCCGAGGCCGGCGCTGATGGCAGCGCTGGTCACGACGACCACGTGATGCCCGTCTCGTCTGAGCTCCGCCACCTCGGCGCAGAGCTTGGCCACGGCGGCGTGATCGATGTCGCCGGCCGCGGTGGTCAGCGACGACGACCCGATCTTGGCCACGATCTTCATCATCGGCCGCTCACCGTCTCCCGCGGGGGCGGGTGCCCCACCTGCTCGCTCCGCTCACAGGTCCTCCTGGTACTCGAAGGCGAAGTCCGCGATCCGGACCTCCTCGCCCTCCCGGACACCGGCTCGGCGCAGCGCCTTGTCGACCCCGATCTTGCGGAGCCGGTTCTGGGCGTAGTCGAGGGCGCCGATGTCGGTCAGGTCCGACAGGGCCACCGCACGTTCGGCTTGACGGCCGAGCACCCGCCACGCCCCGTCGTCGTCTCGGGTGATCTGCACCCCGACCGGCTCGGGCCGGTGGACGACAAAACCGGACCGCGAGACCTCGACGTCCCTGGCCTCGTCGACCAACTCCGCCAATCGCCACAACAGCGGCTGGAGACCGTCGCCGGTGGCGGCCGAGACGGCCAGGTCGACCGGCGCCTCGTCACTCCCCCAGTCGCCGGGGTCGAGCACATCGGCCTTGGAGCCGACGACGAGCGTCGGCCGGTCGAGCAGGTCGGGCTGATAGGCCCCGAGCTCGGCCCGGAGGACGTCGAGCTGACGGGCCGGGCTGGGCCCGTCGATCGAGGCGAGGTCGAGGAGGTAGACCAGGACCCGGGCCCGTTCGACGTGGCGCAGGAACCGGTGTCCGAGACCGTGGCCCTCGCTGGCTCCCTCGATGAGGCCGGGCAGGTCGGCCATCACGAACTCCCGCACGTCGTCGCCCCGCCGATCGTCGCCGAGGCGGACCACCCCGAGGTTCGGTTCGAGCGTGGTGAACGGGTAGTCGGCGATCTTCGGCTTGGCCCGGGAGACCGTGGAGATCAGGGTGCTCTTCCCGGCCGACGGGAACCCGACGAGGGCCACGTCGGCGAGGAGCTTGAGCTCGAGCCGGAACCACTGGTCGTGGTGCTGCTCGCCCTGCTCGGCGAAGGCCGGGGCCCGACGTCGGTTGGAGAGGAAGCGGGCGTTGCCCCGCCCTCCCTGGCCTCCGGGCATGCCGAGCCAGCGGTCGCCGTGGACCTCCAGGTCGACGAGCACCTCACCGGTCTCGTGATCACGCACGACGGTGCCCTCGGGAACCTTGACCACGAGATCGGTGCCTCGGCGGCCGTGGCGCTTCGCACCCTGGCCGTGGGTGCCGGCGTCGGCGATCCGGTGGGGATGGTCGCGGAAGGCCAGCAGCGACGCCACGTTGCGGTCGGCCTCCAACCACACGGAGCCGCCGTCGCCGCCGTCGCCGCCGTCGGGACCGCCGTAGGGCACGTGGGCCTCCCGGCGGAAGGACACACACCCAGCACCACCATCCCCGGCCCGGAGGCAGAGGTTGCACTCATCGACGAAGTTGGACGCAGAGTCGGACCTGGGCAACGGGGCCAATCCTAGAACGTTGGGGCTCACGGCGTCTCCAGAGCCGGAACTCGTGCCCCGAGGGACAGCGGGAGAGCCGGCGGCGGCGAGGGAAGCAGCCCGGCGGTGGGCCACCCCGGGCAGGATAGCGCCAACGGACACAAGCGTGTTGTCCCTTGCGCGTTGCCATCGCTCGACGCCCGCGTCCGACGGATCCGACCCGGATTCTGGGGGAAGAGGCGGGCCGGTCGGCCCCAGCTGATCTAGTCGGTCAGGACGTCGACGAGCCGGCGACCCTTGCGGAAGCCGAACTTGACCCGGCCTTCGGCCGTGGCGAACAGCGTGTCGTCGCCGCCCTTGGCCACGTTGCGACCAGGGTGGAACCGGGTGCCCCGCTGCCGGACGATGATCGAACCGGCGGTGAGGAGCTCACCGTCATAGGCCTTGACGCCCAGCCGCTTGCTCTGCGAATCGCGGCCGTTCCGTGTTGAACCGCCACCCTTGGTCTTCGACATGTCAGCCCCTGGAGATCCCGGTGATCTTGATCGTGGAGTACGTCTGCCGGTGGCCGTAACGGCGCCGGTTGTTGGTCTTCGACTTGTAGACGAAGCCGTCGATCTTGGCGCCCTTGACCTCTTCGACCACCGTGGCCGACACGGTCGCCCCCTCGAGCTGGGAGGGCGTGGCGAGCACGTCGTCGCCGTCGACGACCATGACCGGCCGGAGCTCGATCTCAGCGTCGGCCTCGGCCACCCGCTCGACCTGGAGGGTCTGACCTTCCTCTACCCGGTACTGCTTGCCACCGGTGGCAACGATTGCGTACATAGCTCGATCAATCTAGCGGCGCAAGGCCTCGGTTCCTCACGCTGCGAGGCCGGTGTTCAGCAGGCGTCGCAGTCGGCGTCGCCGGTCAGGAGGATCCCCCGACCGTCGCAGTGGGGGCACGAGACGGACAGGGACTCGAGCAGGCCCTCGCCGATGCGCTTCCTCGTCATCTCGGCCAAGCCGAGCTCGGAGATGTCGAACACCTGGGTGCGGGTCTTGTCCCTGGCCAGGGCGGCGCGGAACGTCCGCATCACCTCGTCACGGTTCTTCTTCGACTCCATGTCGACGAAGTCGATGACGATGATGCCGCCGATGTCCCGGAGCCGCAGCTGGTGGGCGATGCCCTCGGCCGCCTCGAGGTTGTTCTGGAAGACCGTGTCCTCGAGATTCGACGAGCCGACGTTCTTGCCGGTGTTGACGTCGATGACCGTCAGGGCCTCGGTCGACTCGATGATCAACGAGCCGCCGGACGGCAGCCACACCTTCTTGTCGAGGGCCTTCTGCAACTGCTCGTGCACGTGGAAGCGCTCGAAGAGCGGCAGGTTCTCCTCGTCGGGGTCGTAGTACTCGATCCGGTCGGCCAGCGCCGGGGTGATGGTCGACACATAGTCGGCCACCTCCGAGTAGAGGGAGCGATCGTCGAGCACGACGCCGCGGTACTCCTTGTTGAACTCCTCGCGGATCACCCGGGTCGACATGTCGGGCTCCTGGTAGAGCAGCGACGGGGCCTTCGAGCGGCCGGCGAGCTTCTCGATCTCCGTCCACTGCTGCATCAGGCCGTCGATGTCGCGGACGATCTCGGGCTCGGTGACGTTCTCCGCCGCCGTTCGCACGATGATCCCGTGGCCCTTCGGCCTGGCCTTGTCGAGGATCTGACGGAGCCGCTTTCGCTCCGTGTCCGGCAGGCGCTTGGAGATCCCGTAGGTGTCGCTGTTTGGCACCAGCACGACGAACCGGCCGGGCAGGGACACCTCGGTGGTGAGGCGGGCGCCCTTGTGGGCGATCGGGTTCTTGGTGACCTGGCACAGGATCGACTGCCTGGCCTTGAGCATCTGCTCGATCCTCGGCTGACTGTTGCCCTCGAAGTCATCCTTGTCGTAGGTGACGTCGCCCCGGTAGATCACCGCGTTCTTCGGTGTGCCGATGTCGACGAAGGCCGCCTCCATGCCCGGCAGGACGTTCTGCACCCGCCCGAGATAGATGTTGCCGTGGATCTGGAAGACGTTGTCGGTCGGGCGCGACACGTAGTACTCGATCAGGGTGCGCCCCTCGAGCACGGCGATGTGGGTGGCGTCGGCCTGCTTCGACACGACCATCAGGTAGCGGCCGACCGGGCGCCCCTTTCGGGAGCGGCCCCGGCGCTGCTTGAGGTTCTCCTCGTCGAGCTCGACCTCGCCGTCGCCCAAGATCTGGCCGACCGGTTCGACCTTCGGCCGTCGACCGCCGCGGTTGCGACGCCGACCGGAGCGGTTGCCCCCGCCCTGACCGCCGCCCTGACCGCCCTGGCCCTGACCGCCGCCCTGCTGGCCCCGCTGGCCACCGTCGCCCTGGCCCTGGCCGCTGCGACCGGAGCCCTGCTGCTGGCCGCCCTGGCCGCTGCCCTGGCCGCCCTGGCCCGAGCCGCCGCCGGACTTCTTGCGTCGCCGGCGACGACGACGGTTGCCGCTCGAGCCACCGCCCGGGCCATCGCCCGAGCCGCCACCGTCGGAGCCGCCATCGGCTTGGTTGCCGGCGAGAGGCTGGGGGGCGGGGCGTGAGTCGCCGATCTTGGGTTTGCGGGGGCGGGTGCCGGCGCCGGCGGCCGCCGCGGCCGACGAGGCCGCTACATCGGAGCGAGGCGTTGCGCCACCGGCTCCGGGGTTGTCTGCGGGAGCTGAACCGCTCTCAGACGTTTCGGACATCTCGTTCGATCCCTTCTCATGAGGCACGCTGCCAGCGTTGCCCCATCGACGGGTCGGGTCGTCTCACCGGTTCACACCGGACCCCGTCGATGATCATCCATTGGTGTAGTCGCCGGATCCTGCCCTCGGACAGCCCGTCGATCCCGATGACCTCGACCAGTTCGGCCGGGCGCAGGGAGACGGGGGACGTGGCCAGGTCGGCGCGGAGCTCGACGCCATCACCCGTCGGCCCGACCACCTCGAGTTCGAGGATTGCCGGGCGGACATCGGTGACCGCGGTCTTGCCCTTCCGAACCCGCTCGAGCGGTCGTTCGGTGGCGGCCAGGGTTTCGGCTACTGCTGCCGTCACCCGGGCCGGAGGAGCACCGAGAACCTCGATGCTCCAGGTACAGCTGGTTATTGCCTGTTGCAGCGAGGCTGCGCCCGGTTCCAGCTCGGCCACCCAGACGACATCGATGCCGTCGGGCAGGGCGGCGGAGAGGGCTCCGGGAAGATCCTCGACGTCGACGTGCTCGGTGAGCTCGACGTCGAGGTATTCCGCATCCGATTCGTGAGCCACGCTGAGGGCGAGCCCGAAGCTGAGCTTGGGGCGCGGTGAGAAGCCCTCGCTGTAGGCCACCGGCAATCGGAGCTTTCGTAGGGCCCGCTCGAAGAGGCGGGCCACATCTCGGTGACTGACGAATCGGACCTTGCCGTTCTCGGTGAACCAGATCCGCAGTCGAATTTTGGGAGGGGGGCTCATCGGGCCTCCTCGAGGGCCCGGTGTGCACCCGGCTGGCCGGCAACCGCCGGCTCGTGCGCCGGGCCGGCCGGAGCGGCCGGACGGGACGGGGCGAGCGTGACGGCGACCGGCTGCGGGTTGCGCCAGTCCTGGCCGCTGCCGGTGCCCTGGCTCCCGCCGGCCGGTGGGGTGGCCGAGGCCACGACGTGCTCGATCCCGTAGCCGGTGCAGGCCCCGCAGTCGTAGCACGGGGTCCAGCGGCAGTCCTCGAGGCCGACCTCGGCCAGTGCGTCCTGCCAGTCCTGCCAGAGGAAGTCCTTGTGCAGTCCCGCAGACAGGTGGTCCCACGGGAGCTGCTCGTCCTCGACCCGGTGACGGTGGCAGAGGTCGTCGGCCGACAGACCGGCGTCCTCCACCGCCTGGATCCACAGGTCGAGATCGAAGTGCTCGGACCACTCCTGGAACGTGCCGCCGTTGCGCCACACCTGCTCGATCACGGCGCCCATGCGCCGGTCGCCCCGGCTGGCCATGCCCTCGACGAGCGTCGCCTTCGGGTCGTGCCACTTGAGTTGGACGCCCTTCATCTTCCTGGTGGCGTCGCGGAGCAGGTTGATCTTGCGCTGCAGTTCGACCGAGGTGTTCTGGCCGAACCACTGGAACGGGGTGAACGGCTTCGGCACGAAGCCACCGACCGAGACCGTGACCGACGCCCGCTTGTTGTGGCGTTTGCCGATGGCGACGCACTGGCGGGCCAGTTCGGCGATGGCGAGCGTGTCCTCATCGGTCTCCGACGGGAGGCCGGTCAGGAAGTAGAGCTTGACCCGGGTCCAGCCCTGCGAATAGGCGGCCTCGACCGCCTCGTACAGGTCGGCCTCGGCGATCAGCTTGTTGATGATCCGACGCATGCGCCAGGAACCGGCCTCCGGGGCGAACGTCAGGCCGCTGCGGCGGGCCCGCTGGAGCTGGGCGGCGATGCCGACCCCGAAGGCGTCGACCCGGAGACTCGGCAGTGACACGCTGACCGGGCCGCAGCCCATGTCGACGGTGCCACCGTCGCCGGCCTCGCCTCGGCCTTCGCTGTCGTCCATGATGCCGGCGACGACCGACTCGACGTCGCTGAAGTCGGCGGTCGACAGCGACGTGAGCGTCACCTCGTCGTACCCGGTGCGCCGGAGGCCATCGGCCACCAATATGCGGACCTGTTCGGCCGGGCGCTCCCGGACCGGGCGGGTGATCATCCCGGCCTGGCAGAACCGGCAGCCCCGGGTGCAGCCCCGGAAGACCTCGACGTTCAGTCGGTCGTGGACCACCTCGGTCAGCGGGGCGAGCTGTTCGCGGGGGTAGGGCCAGTCGGCCAGGTCGGCCACGGTCCGCTTCGGGACCTCGGCCGGCGCCGCTGGCGACAGGGGCGTGATCGCCGCCACCCGTGGACCGTCGTAGGTCATCTCGTACAGCGACGGGACGTAGACGCCCTCGACGCCGGCGAGGCGCTCCAGCACCTGGCGCCGCGTCAGCTCGGGCTGGTTCCTGACCTCGACCAGGACGTCGGTGATGTCGCCGACCACCTCCTCGCCGTCACCGAGCACGACCGCATCCAGGAAGTCGGCCAGCGGCTCCGGGTTGTAGGTGCAGTGGCCGCCGGCGATGACCAGCGTGTGGGAGCGGTCCCGGTCGGCGGCGTGGATCGGCAGTCCGGCCAGGTCGATGCAGTTGACCAGGTTCGTGTAGTTGAGCTCGGCCGACAGGTTGAAGGCCAGGACGTCGAACTCGGCGGCCGGCGTGTGGTGCTCGACCGAGAACAGCGGTACCCCCTCGGTCCGCATCAACGCCTCGAGATCGACCCACGGGGCGTAGCTGCGGTCGGCTCGGGCGTCCGGCCGCTCGTTGACGATCTCGTAGAGGATCTGCAGTCCCTGGTTCGGCAGCCCGATCTCGTAGGTGTCCGGGTAGGTGAAGCACCAGCTGACCAGCGATGGGTCGGGAAACTTGGCCTTCGCGCCGTCTTCGCCACCGATGTATCGTGCCGGCTTCTGCACCTTCGGTAGGAGCGGCTCCAACTGGGGCCAGACCGATGTCATCTCCGTCACAACCCTATCGCAACGGGGCCCGGGACCGGTTGGACGCCCACCCAGCGGCCAAGGCCGCCACCCTCAGCGGTCGTCGAGCGCGACCGGCGACAGGATCCGCTCCCCATCGGGCGGCGCAGCGGCGCGGGCGGCACGGGACACGGAGGCACCGGGCACAGGGCCGGGACACCGGAGACGAGGGCACGGGCGTCACCGGCGCCGGCCATGGTGGAGGGCGACCGACTGGACGAGACCGACGGCAGCCATCGACGTCAGCATGGCGCTCCCCCCGTAGGACACGAACGGGAGGGCGATGCCGGTGATCGGGGCGAGGCGCAGGTTCATCGCCAGGTTCTGGATGACCTGCGAGGCGAGGAGGGCGAACACGCCGGCGCACAGCAGCCGCCCCCACTCGTCCCGGCAGTCCCGCCCGATCGACCAGACGAGCGTGAGCAGCAGCGCCTGCAGCCCGATCAGCAAGCCGGCGCCGAGCAGCCCGAGTTCCTCGGCGACCGCAGCGAAGATGAAGTCGGTGTGCTGGTCGGGCACGTAACCGAGCTGGGTCTGGGGGCCGGCGAACAACCCGGCCCCGGCCAAGCCCCCCGACCCGATGGCCGCCAGCGCCTGACGCTGGTTGTAGCCGGCGCCGAGCGGGTCGTGGTCCGGTCGCAGGAACACCTCGAACCGGTCGACCTGGTAGGCCGAGAGCACGCCGGCGTCCAGGGCGAGGCCGACGACGGCGACCCCGGTCACGACGAGCAATGCGATGTAGCGCACGGCGACACCGGCGGTGGCGAACATCCCGACGGCGATCGCCCCGAAGACGAGCACCGTGCCGGTCTCGCCCTGGGCCAACACGAGGGCGGAGCACAGGCCGAGCAGGACGAGGCCGGCGGCGAACCGGGCCGGGCCGGGCCGCCGATCGGGGTGCCGGTCGATCGGCCCGTCCGGCAGACCGGCCCTGGCCGGGCGGCCGTCCGGGCCCCAGGCCCGGTCGAGGACGGCGGCGAGGCCGAGCACCAGACCGAGCTTGGCCGGTTCGGACGGCTGGAGTGCGACGCCGCCGAACCGGAACCAGCCCTGTGTCCCTCGCACCTCGGTGCCGAGTGGGGTCAGCACCAGCACCAGACCGGCGACGGCGACGGCAACGACGATCGGCACGTACCGGCGGAGGCGCCGGTGGTCCACCCCGGCCCCGGCGAGGAGCAGTAGCGATCCGAGCCCGACGAACAGGGCCTGACGGGCACCGACGGCGCCGTCGTCGGTCAGACGCCGACCGGCGCTGTGGACCATGACGATGCCGAGGCAACCGAGGGCCATGGCGGTTGCGGCGAGCGGCCAGTGGACGAGGCGCCGGCGGTCGGAGCCGAGCAGGGGCCGCACCGGCCGACTCGACGACGACGATCGGGCCGCCGACCACTGCGCCGACGATGGCCGATGCGACGAGGACCGGTCCGACGATGCCCGGGGCGACGACGGCCGGTCCGACGAGGGCAATCTCGGCGATGATCCGTCCATCCGGCCCGGGCGGGCCGCCGGGTGCAGCGGTGGTTCCGAGCCTGCGTCGACGGTGGTCACGGCCACACCCCCGGGGCCGGCGGGTCCGGGGCAACCAGTTCGGGGTTGAGGACGCCGTCGAGGAACCGGCGGGCCACCGGTGCCGCAGCGTCACCGCCGAAGCCACCCTCCTCGATCACGACGGCGAAGGCGATGGTCGGGTCCGGAAGCGGACCGGCTCCGGCGAACAGGGCGTAGTCGGTGTGGTCGTCGACCTCGGCCGTCCCGGTCTTGGCCGCCAGGGCGAACCGGTCGTGGGGGAACCCGGCGAAGGCGGCGGCGGCCGTGCCCCGCACCGGGACGTCGAGCAGGCCGTCGACGATCGGATCGAGCAGGTCGGTCGCGAGGGTCGGGCCGGCGTCGACCCGAGGAGCGAACACGACCACCGGCTCGCCGGTCACGCCGTCGACGACCCGATCGACGAGCCTCGGCTGGTGTCGGGCGCCGTCGCTCACCACGGCGGCATAGAGGTTTGCCAGCTGCAACGGGGTGGCGAGCAGCTCACCCTGGCCGATGGCCAGGTTGACGCTGTCGCCGGTGTACCACCGGGGGTCGGGGAAGGCGGTTGGTGCGGCGTCGTGGGCCGCTCGCCTGGCCTCCGGTGTGGGCACCCGGCCGGCCGCCTCGCCGGGCAGCTCGATCCCGGTCGGCGACCCGAGTCCGAATCGCCTCGCCGTGTCCTGCAGTGCCTCGTCCCCGACTCGGGTCCGCTCCAGCCACAGCCGTTCGCCGAGTGAGTAGAAATAGGTGTCGCTCGATCGGGCCAGCGCCGCCCGGAGGTCGACCGGGCCCATCCGGACCCCGCCGGCGTTGCGGAACCGGCAGCCGGCGCCGCCGTCGCAGCCGACCAGCCGGTAGCTGCCGCGGTCGTCCCACACGGTGCCGGCCTGGCGCAGCCCGGTTTCGAGTGCGGCGTAGGCGGTGATCGGCTTGAACGTCGAGCCGGCCGGATAGAGGCCATCGATCGCCCGGTTGAGGAACGGATCGTTCGGATCGGCGAAGAGGGCGTCGGCCTCGTCGGAGCCGAGCCCGGCAACGAACACGGTCGGGTCGAAGTCGGGAAACGACACCAGGGCGGGGACGGCGCCGGTCGTCGGATCGACGACCACCATCGATGCGGCCCGGGCCGGCACGTCGTCCCGGAGCCGATCGAGTTCGGCCGCGAGCGAGTGGGCGGCGAGCAGCTGCAGGTCGAGGTCGATCGTGAGGTGCACGTCGTGACCGGCCCGGGCCGGCTGCACCACCTCGATCGTCCGCACCACCCGGTTGGCCGAATCGACCTCGACCCGGCGGACCTCCGGCACGCCCCGGAGCTGGGCCTCGAACAGCTTCTCCAGACCGGTCCGGCCGACGGGATCGCCGGCCCGGTACCGGTGGCCCGGGTCGCGACGGTTGCGGCGGGCCGCCTCGATGTCGTCGACGACCGAACCGAGGTACCCGATGACGTGAGCGGCGGCGCGCCCGTTCGGGTAGGTCCGGCGGGGAACGGCGACGACGTCGATCCCGGGGAGGGACCGTTCGGCCAGGGCGATCCACAGCTCGGGGGTGATGTCGTCGGCCACGATGACCGGTTCGAGCACCTGACGCCTGGCCCGCTCGTAGATGCCCGCCAGGTCGTCTGCAGTGACGGTCGCACCGGCCGCAGCCAGCTCGTCGGCCGCGTCGAGGAGGACGCCTCGGCGCCGGCCGGGATCGAGGTCGACGAGCCGCTCCCAGTCGAGTGTGACCTGGAAGACCGACCGGTTGCCGGCCAGCACACGCCCGCCGGCATCGAGCAGCCGACCGCGGGGAGCGGGCGACTCGATCACCCGGACCCGGTTGCCGGCGGCCACGTCGCGGTGATCCGGCGCGGCCACGAGTTGGACCTGGGTGAGGCGGACGACGAGCACCGCGAACAGCGCGGCGGCCACGAGGGCCATCACGTCGAAGCGACGCCGACCGTCGGCTCGCGGCGGCGAGACCGAGCCGCTCATCGCCATCGACCGGCGCGACCCCGACCGCGGGCCGGTGCCGGCCGGTCATGTCGACCGGTACCGGCCAACCAGGCGGTCAGCGGTGGGGCCAGGGCTGCGGCGATGAGCACGGTTGGCACGAGCCGGTCGAGCGGGGCGATGCGCCCGTCGGCCAGGCTCCGGCCCGCGAGCACGACCAACGATGCGGCCCCGACCTGCCCGGCTGCCAGCCACGCCGCCTCCGTCCCGCTCCGGCCGAGCGCCGGCCCGGCGTCGAACGAGCGGATCGCCCCCGGGACCGGCAGGTGGCGGGCGACCGGCCCGAGCACCGAGTACGCCAGGCAGTGGATCCCGAACAGGCGGTGCCCGGTTGCGTCGACGGCCAGCCCGACCGCCAGCCCGATGAGGGCGGATCGGCCGGGGGCGACGACGACGAGGGCCGCAGCGAGCGTGAGCGGCAGATCGACGGTGCGGAACAACCACGTCGACGATGCATCGAGCCAGGAGGCCTGGACGATGGCGGCGCCAACGGCGATGGCGAGGATCCGGACCGGTCCGACGTTGGTCCGACCGGTGCCGTCGGCGGGCCCCGCTCGGCCGACACCGCCGGCAGCTGGCCGGGCGCGCTCGCCCAGGTCGCTGACACCGGTGGTGATCATGCGGGACGGTCGACGAGCAGGACGGTCAGGTAGCCGAGGTTCCCGAGGTCCGCCTCCGCCAGCAGCGTCCCGTCGCCGGCCAGCCGGGCGACGGGGAGCCCGGCCGGGAACCGGCTCCTGGCTGCGCCGCTGGTGACCAGGCGATACCCGGGACCGACCAGTCCGGCCTCGACGGCCCTGGCCAGGTCGGGGCCGGGCTCGAGCTCGATCGTGCCATCGGCGCCACCGGCGACCAGACCGATCCCGTGCTCGCCCCGGACGCCGACGGCGACGTCGGCGTCGGTCAGGAGCCGGATCGCCGCCCGGCCGGCCGACGCCTCGGTGACCACCCCGACGAGGCCGGCCCCCGTCACCACGGGCATGCCGGATGCGATGCCGTCGTCGGTGCCCTTGTCGAGCTCGACGATCCGCTCGATCCGGCTGCGGCGGTCGGCAACGACCCTGGCGGTGACCCGCTCGATGTCGTCCACGCCGGCCACGTCGACCGCGGCCGCCAGGTCGGCGAGCTCGGACCGCAGGTCGGGCTGGGCCGCGAGACGACCCTCGGCGTCGGCCAACCGCCGCCGCAGCTCGTGGTTCTCCGCCACCACCTCGTCGTAGTGGACCGCGCCGTTCCAGGCCACGGTGAGGGGCGACGCCGCTCCCTCGAGCGCGACCCCGACCGGACCGGCAACCGCCAGCACCCCCCGTCTGAGCGCGCCGATCGGCCCGAACCCCGAGGCGTCGAGGGCGAGGAGGGTGAGCCCGGTCACGACGACGAGCGGCAGCAGACGACGGTTGCCGGCCATGGCGACGAGGAGCGGGCGATCAGCCAGGCCTGGAGCCGACCAGGCCGGTGAGCCGGTTGGCCTCCAGGAAACGCCCGGAGCCGAGTACGACGGTGTGCAGCGGATCGTCGGCCGTGCGCACCGGAACGCCGACCTCCCGCTCGAAACGACCGGCGAGGCCCCGAAGCAACGCCCCACCGCCGGTCAGGACCATGCCCCGCTCGATGATGTCGCCCGCCAGCTCGGCCGGCGCCTCGTCGAGGGCGGCGGTGACGGCGCCGATGATCGACCCGACCGTGTCGGCCATCGCCTCCCGGACCTCCCCGGTCGAGGCGACGACCGTGCGGGGCAGCCCGCTGACCAGGTCACGCCCCCGGATCTTGGCCTCGAACTCCTCGACCAGGGGTTGGGCCGACCCCATCTTGACCTTGATCGTCTCGGCCGTTCGCTCGCCGAGGGCGAGGCCATGGTCGCGGCGAGCGTGCTCGATCACGGCCCGGTCGAGCGCATCGCCCCCGACCCGCAGCGAGCGGGCGACCACCAGACCACCGAGGGCGATGATGGCCACCTCGGTCGTCCCGCCGCCGATGTCGACGACCATCGAACCGACCGGTTCGTCGACGGGGAGGCCGGCACCGAGCGCGGCGGCCATCGGTTCCTCGATGACGACGGCCTCCCTGGCCCCGGCGAACTCGGCCGCGTCGCGAACCGCTCGTTGCTCGACCCCGGTGATCCCGGATGGAACGCAGATGACCATCCGCGGTCGCGGACCCCAGCGATTGCCGGCGACCTTGTCGATGAAGAAGCGGAGCATCTCCTCACAGACGTCGAAGTCGGCGATCACCCCGTCCTTCAGCGGACGGACGGCCTGGATGTGGCTCGGGGTCCGGCCGATCATGCGCTTGGCCTCGACGCCGACGGCAACCGGCCGCCGAGTGTTCACGTTGATGGCGACGACCGACGGCTCGTCGAGCACGACGCCGGCACCTCGGACATAGATCAGGGTGTTGGCGGTCCCGAGATCGACGGCCAGGTCACGGCCCCCAACCGCTCCGAGCATGGTCGACAGACTGGCCACGGCTGAACCCCATCGTGCACATCGATTCCGACTGGTCCGCCGGACACGATCGTAGGCAGCGGCGCCGGGCCGGTCGTGGACCCTCCCCCATACCGGACAGGCATCAACAATGAAATGCACCGATGAGGTCGGACACCACGGCATCGTCGAACGCCGCGGCACCGCTGAACACTACGGCATCGTCGAACGCCGCAGCATCGTCGAGCACGGCGTCTGGTGGGGTCGGGGTGCCGACCGAGCGGCGAGTGGCGGTCAGGCCAGGCCGGGGAAGAAGATGCCGATCTCGCGGGCGGCCGACTCGTCGGAGTCGCTGCCGTGCACCAGGTTCTCGGTCATCGTCGTGCCGAAGTCGCCGCGGATGGTCCCCGGCGGGGCGTCGGCCGGGTTGGTCGGCCCCATCATCGTGCGAACCATGGCGAAGGTGCCCTCCGGTCCCTCCAGCACGCCGACGAACGCCGGGCTGCGGCTCATGAAGGCGACCAGGTCACCGTAGAACGGCTTGTCGACGTGTTCGGCGTAGTGCTGCGAGAGGGTGGCCTCGTCGAGCCGGCGGAGCTCACCGGCGACCAGCTTGAGGCCCTTGCGCTCGAAGCGGTCGATGATCTGGCCGACGTAGCCCCGCTCGACGGCGTCGGGCTTGCAGATGATGAAGGTACGACTCACGGCAGCGAGGGTACCGGCTCGATCTGGAGGCGCGGACCGGTCGCCGCCCGGAATCGGCGACGGCCGACCACACGCGGGCCCGGCCCCGTCGAGGCCGTTCCGGCGCTCAAGGCGGACGGGGCCGGTGTCGATGTCCCATCCATGGACCTGCGTCGTGACGATCGTGGTGAGCGGGGTGCCACCGCGGTCGAGTACGCGATGATCCTCGCCCTCGTCGTCGGGGCGACGCTGGCGGCCATCACCGGTCTGACCGACTCGTCCGGCGAGTACCTGAGCACCACCGGAGACGACATCGGCGAGCCCCGCGAGCGGATCGCCGACATGGACGCCGACCTCCCCGACCCGCCGGCCTGGTTGCCCTGAGCCCCTCTCGGACCCCGCCGACCGCACGCATCGACGGCCAGGACGGGTCGCCGGAGCGAAGCGGGCCATCCGACCCATCAACCGCGTCGTCGATCGCGCCGATGCAAGCGCCGTGAGACTCCGGTCGACGGGCCGCAAGGCGGATCGTGGCGCGGCCCTGCTCGAGGCTGCGGTCGTCACCCCGGTCTTCGTGCTGTTCGTCTTCTTCGTGCTCGAGCTCGGCCTGCTGTTCCGGGACTCGCTCACCACCGACAACGCCAGCCGTGAGGGGGCAAGAGCCGCCAGTACCCGCGGCAATGAGGCCGACGCCGACTACTACATCCTGCGCACCGTCGAGCACGGCCTCGAGGCGATGGGGCTCGAACGGCTCGACCACGTGATCGTGTTCCGGGCCACGGGCCCGAACGACACCGTGCCAGGGAGTTGCACGACGGCCTCCCAGAGCGGGTTGTGCAATCACTACACCGCAACCGAGTTCTTCGCCGAGCTCGACGACGCCGTCGGCAACGACACCGGCAACTTCCGGTGCGGCACCCTCGACTCGGCCTGGTGTCCGACGACCCGGGAGACCAGCCTCGCCGCCGGGACCGACTTCATCGGTATCCACGTGCAGACCCGACACCAGTTCATCACCGGCCTGTTCACCAACGGGCAGACGCTCAGCGAGACCACGATCCTGCGGCTGGAGCCGGACGAGGAATGAGGTCGGCGATGCGACCGAAGCCGGCGGACCGTAACCGGACGGGCGACGAGCGGGGTGCCGCCCTCGTCGAGTTCGCCATCGTCTCCAGCGTGCTCCTGATCCTCGTCTTCGGCGTGTTCGAGACCGGCATGGCGTGGAGCGACAGCCAGCTGGTGACCCAGGCCGCCCGCAGCGGAGCCCGGTCGGTCAGCCAGCTCGGCATCGACACCGAGGCCGACTCGTTCGCCGTGCAGTCGATCGAGGCTGCACTCGGCGACCTCTCGGGCGACCTGACCCGCATCGTGATCTACGATGCCAGCGCCATCGACGGGTCGATGTCGGCCGCCTGTGCCGCGGCCAGTCCACCCGGGGTTGCCGGGCAGTGCAGCATCTATGACCAGACCGACTTCGGGACCTACGCCTCCTGGGTCGACGGGGCGTGGCCGCCGTCCGGCCGAGACAATTCGCTGGAGACCGGCCACAATCTCGGGGTCCTGGTCGAGGTCGATCGACCGTTCATCACCGGCTTCCTCGGTGGCACGTCGTTCACGATGACCGACACCACGGTCATGAAGATCGAGCCGGCGGCGGGCAGCTGATGGTGGCGTCGACCGTGCAGCAGACGACCTCGACCGTCGACCCGACCGGGGCAGCCAGCTCGACCCGGTGGCGAGCGCTCCTCGGCGATGAGTCCGGCTTCGTCCTGGCCCAGGCCGCGCTCCTCCTCATCCCCCTGCTGATCTTCGCCGCCTTCGCCACCGACATCGGCTCGTGGTACCTGCAGGGCCAGAAGGTCCAGCGGGCCGCCGACGCCGCAGCCCTGGCCGGCGTCGCCTACATGCCCGACACCGCGGCCGCCGAGCAGGCGGCCAGGGACGCGGCGGCCAGAAACGGCTACGTCGACGCCACCCCGTTCGACAACTCCGACTTCGAGACCGGTCCCCTCCCCCAGATCCGGGTCACCACGTTCAACGGCGACGCGGTCGACGTCGAGATCCGGGCCGAGGCCGACGCCTTCCTCGGCGAGCTCGTCCTCGACTCGATCACCATCGAGCGCTACGCCGTGGCCGAGTACGTGCAACCCGTCCACCTCGGCAACCCGACGTCGGGGCTGGGGACGGGCACGATCTCCGAGTCGGTCCTCGGCCTGCCGAACGACGAGATGTGGCTGGCGGTCACCGCCTACTGCCAGGACCACGAGCAGGGCGACCCGTTCGCCACCGGCTACTACGACGGCCCGAACTTCTGGAACGCCGACCACCGGACCTGCGGGACCAGCGACAGCTACGTCTACCCGAGCTCGACGACCAACCCGACGTTCGATCCGGATGCCTATGCGTTTGTCATCGAGGTCCAACCGGGCTCACCGACGATCGACATCGACGTCTACGAGCCCGGGGTCGGGTGCTCCGACACCGGCAACACCGGTGACGACACCTGGGCGCCGCTGCTGAACTTCGAGGTCTACGGTCCGAGCACCACACGGGGCCATCGGGACTTCATCGACGCCAACTCGCCGATCGCCACGGTCTCACCGTCGTGGAGCGCCTGCATCTCGAACAGCGCAGACGGTGACGGCTGGTGGTCGCTCGCGTCCGGCCTGGCCAACCCGGGGGCGGAGGGCGGGTTCTACTACGTCAAGGTGTCGAACCGGCACCCGGGCAGTATCGACGGCCACACCGGCGACTCGTACTGGCGGGAGGAGAGCCTCAACAGCTTCTCGCTCCGGGCGCTGCGCACCGGCGACACCCAGCTCTGCGCGTTCTCGGCCGCCGACACCACCTGCCCCCAGGTCTACGCGCTCGACTGGTTGCCGTTGTACCGGCAGGTGCCGAACACCGAATCGCCGTTCTACCTGGCCGAGGTCGACGAGAGCCACGCCGGTGAGCAGATGATCGTCACGTTCTTCGACGCTGCCGAGGGCATCGACAACCTCCAGTTCGTCGACTCGAACGGGACCGCCATGCCGTTCGAGTGGCGCTACAGCGACACGACAGATGGGCAGCTTTCTGGCTCCGACTACTGGGAGACGTCGTACGCCGCCCACACCGACACGTGCACCTGGGGCGGGTCGGGGTCGAACCCGTGCCTCGACACCAGCACCAGCACCGACTGGAACGACCACTTCGTCAAGATCAAGATCGACATCCCCGACGACTACACCTGCGGCGCCGACTGCTGGTGGCAGATCCGGTACGTGACCGGCGGGACGCCGACGGACCGGTCGGTGTGGTCGATCGTGTTGCAGGGCGACCCGGTCCGACTCGTCGAGTAGCGCAGGCGATCGCCTCGGCGAAGCCCGTCGGGCTCAGCGGGGCAGGTCGAAGGCGGCCCGGACCTCGCCGACGACGTAGATGCTGCCGGCGACCAGGATGAGGTCGTCGGCCGCGGTGACGGCCCGAGCACGGTTGATGGCCTCGTCGGCCCGGCGGACCACCTCGGCCGAGATGCCCAGGCTGGCCGCAGCAGCGGCGACCTCCTCGGCCGGCAGCGCCCGCGACCAGTCGGGCTCGGTGCAGATGACGGCGTCGAAGTCCTCGGCCCCGAGCGCGGCCAGCATCTCGACCGGGTCCTTGCCCCGCAGCATGCCGACGACGAGCACCCACGAACCGAGCCGGGCGAACTCCTCGTTCAGGGTCCTGGCCGCAGCGGCGGCACCGTCGGGGTTGTGAGCGCCGTCGAGCACGATCGTCGGTTCGCGGTCGACCACCTCGAAACGGCCGGGGAGTCGCACCTGGGCCAGCCCTTCGGTCAGCAGGTCCTGGGGGGTCGGCCGGTCGAAGAAGGCCTCGACGGCGACGACGGCGGTGGCCGCGTTGTCCCCCTGATGGCGTCCATGGGCCGGGACGAAGAGCTGGTCGTAGGTCTCACCCGGCGTGCGGAGGTCGATGCTGCGGCCCCCGACGGCGAGGGCGTTCGACTCCACCTCGAAGTCGGTTCCGGCCTCCCACAACCCGCCGTTCGGCTCGTCGGCGAACAGCGGGCGCAGGTCGCCCATCGGGCTGCCGAGCACCACCCGGCTGTCCGGCTTGATGACGCCGGCCTTCTCGGAGGCGACCTCGCGCTCCCAACCGTCGGAGCCGTCGGTGTGGTCCTTGCCGATGTTGGTCACGACGGCGACGTCGCCGTCGAGCACGTTGGTGGCGTCGTAGCGGCCGAGCAGACCGACCTCGACGACGGCAACGTCGACACCCTGCTCGGCGAACCACACGAAGGCGGCGGCGGTCAGCAGCTCGAAGCGGCTGGGGCGGTGGTCGACGAGGGGTTCGACGGCGCCGAGCAGCTCGACGACCGTGGCCAGCTCGTCGTCGGTGATGTCGCGCCCGTCCCAGTTGAGCCGCTCGTTGACCTTTTCCATGTTGGGGCTGGTGTAGAGCCCGACGGAGAGGTCCATCGACCGCAGGATCGCCGCGGCGTAGCGGGACACCGAGCCCTTGCCGTTCGTGCCGGTGACATGGATCGACCGGTAGGCGTGCTGGGGGTCGCCGAGCGCGGCCATGAGCGATCGCATCGGGTCGAGGCTGAGACCGTCGACCTGGCCGGCGGTCGGCAGTTCGGGCGCCGGTGGCGCGAACCGGTTGGCCCGGAAGCCCTCCAGGTTGGTGAACGAGTCGAGGTAGGCGATCGCCGAGGCGTAGTCCATGCGACCCGCGAGCCTACCGGTCGGGGGTGCGTGCTCGGTCGTGCCGGCGGTGCGGACGGAGGCTGCGGTGGTTGTGGGACCGGGCGGCGAGGCCGCCGGTCAGGAGGCGGCCCGGCGCTGGCGGCGGGACTCGCTCTTCGGCACGAGCGTCGGGTTGACCCGTTCGAGCACCGCCTCGGCGTCGAGCACGCAACGGTCGACGTCCTCTCGGCTGGGGATGTCGTACATGACATCGAGCAGCACCTCTTCGAGGATCGCCCGGAGGCCGCGTGCGCCGGTGCCACGCAGGAGCGCCTGGTCGGCGATGGCGTCGAGCGCATCATCGGCGAACTCGAGCTCGACGTCCTCCATCTCGAAGAACTTCTGGTACTGCTTGGTCAGGGCGTTCTTCGGCTCCAGGAGGATCCGGATGAGGGCCTCCTTGGTCAGCTTGGTCACCGTGCCGATGACGGGGAGCCGGCCGACGAACTCGGGGATCAGGCCGAACTTGAGCAGGTCCTCGGGGCGGACCTCGGCGTAGACGTCGTCGATCGTGCGGGGCTCGTCGTTGCGGACCTCGGTGGTGAACCCGATCGACCGGGTGCCGAGACGCCCCTCGATGATCTCCTCGATCCCGGCGAACGCACCGCCGCAGATGAACAGGATGTTGGACGTGTCGATCTGGATGAAGTCCTGGTGTGGGTGCTTGCGGCCGCCCTGGGGCGGGACCGAGGCCACCGTGCCCTCGAGGATCTTCAGGAGCGCCTGCTGGACGCCTTCGCCCGACACGTCACGGGTGATCGACGGGTTCTCGCTCTTGCGGGCGATCTTGTCGATCTCGTCGATGTAGATGATGCCGGTCTCGGCCCGCTTGACGTCGAAGTCGGCGGCCTGGATCAGCTTCAGCAGGATGTTCTCGACGTCCTCGCCGACGTAGCCGGCCTCGGTCAGGGCGGTCGCGTCGGCGATGGCAAACGGGACGTTGAGCATGCGGGCCAGCGTCTGGGCCAGGAGCGTCTTGCCACAGCCGGTCGGACCCATCAGGAGGATGTTGGACTTCGCCAACTCGACCTCGGAGCCGGTATTGGCCCCGTACTGGATGCGCTTGTAGTGGTTGTAGACCGCGACCGACAGGATCTTCTTCGCCGCGTCCTGGCCGACGATGTAGGTGTCCAGGAACTCCCGGATCTCCTTCGGCTTGAGGAGTTCGTCGAACGAGAGCTCGGCGCCCTCGGCCAGCTCCTCCTCGATGATCTCGTTGCAGAGGTCGATGCACTCGTCGCAGATGTAGACGCCGGGCCCGGCGATCAGTTTCTTGACCTGCTTCTGCGACTTGCCACAGAACGAGCACTTGAGGAGCTCACTGCCTTCTCCGAACTTTGCCACGCTGCGCTCCCCTACCTACTTGTCGCTGCTGTCCAGCCGCTGAGGTGGCTCAGCGTGAGACGGATTTGGCCCGGTGGTCGACCGGGTGACGGCGGTTGTCGTACTCACAGTGTTCTTCCCGTTACCGGGCTTTCTTCCCGTTGCCGGGTGCTCGCTCCGTTGCGGGGCGCTCGTCCCGATGGCGGCCGACGGGGCACCGGCGATCGGTGCCAGCCGACCGATGGCAGTCGATGGCGTCGTCACGTCGCCGAAGCGGTGCGGTTCCGCCTGACCCGACATCAGATCGCCGATCCTACGAATCGACGGCCCGGATCGGTCCGGAAGAATCGACCACGTCTCGCTCTGCGATGACCTCGTCAATGATGCCGTATTCTCTCGCCTCGTGGGCGGTCATCACAAAATCCCGATCGGTGTCCTCGGCGATCTTCTCGATCGGCTGCCCGGTGTGGCGGGCCAGGACCTCTTCGAGCGAGGACTTGAGCCGCTCGATCTCCTTGGCCGCGATCTCCAGATCGGAGACCTGACCCTGGGCCCCGGTGTAGGGCTGGTGCAGGAGGATGCGGGCGTTGGGGAGGCCGAGGCGCTTGCCCGGTGAGCCGGCGGCCAGGAGGATGGCGGCGGCCGACGCGGCCTGGCCGAGGCAGATCGTGGCCACGTCTGGCTTGATGTAACACATCGTGTCGTAGATGGCGAACATCGAGTTGACGTCGCCGCCGGGCGAGTTGATGTACAGCATGATGTCCCGGTCGGGGTTCTCCGACTCGAGGTGCAGCAGCTTGGCGCAGACCAGGTTGGCGACATCGTCATTGATCGGGGTGCCGAGGAACAGGATGTTGTCCTTCAGCAGGCTGGAGAAGAGATCCCGGCCGACGACGCCACGTGGGGTGTCCTCGTAGATGGTCGGGATCGTGTAGCTGGCGACGGGGAGGTGGTGGCGGACAGGGTCGCTCATGTTCGGGCTCATTCTCTGGGTGGTCATTCCTCTTCGGAGGCATCGGCGGCCTCGTCGGCCGCTGCCTCGTCGGCGTCGGTTGACAGGTCTGCGTCCGCTTCTGCGTCCGCTGCCGGGTCAGCGGGATCGGATCCCTCGGCCTCGGCGTCGTCGGGATCGTCTGGCATTTCTAGCGCATCGGCGCTGACGGGTTGGCCATCCTCGTCGACGACCTCGGCTCGTTCGATCAGCCAGTCCATCGTCTTGGTCTTCACGAGGTCGGCCCGCACGGCCGGGAGCTGGCCGGCTTCGGCCAGTTCGGCCCGGACATCGGCCACCGAGCGCTCGAAGCGCTCGGCCACGGTCTCGAGCTCCGAGTCGAGCTCGTCGTCGGTTGCGCTGATCGACTCCTGGGCGGCGATGGCCCGGAGCGCCAGGTCGAGCTTGGCGGTGACCTGGGCCTGGGTGCGCATCTCGTCCATCACGGTGGCCGGATCCTGGCCGGTGAACTGGAGGTACTGCTCGAACTCGATGCCCTGGGCCTGGAGCCGCATCGCCATGTCCTGGAGGCGGTTCTCGGTCTCGTTCTCGACCATGGCGGTCGGCACGTCATCGTCGTCGACCAGCTCGGCCACCAGCTCCGCCAGCTTGTTCTGGCGAGCGGAGCGGGCCTGGCTGAGGCGGGTCTCGGTCATGCGGGAGCGGTAGTCGGCCCGGAGCTCGTCGATGTTGTCGAACTCGGAGTTCTGGCTGACCCACTCATCGGTCGGCTCGGGCAACACCCGCTCCTGGACCTCGGAGACGGTGATCGAGAACTGGAGTGGCTCGTCCTCGTCGTCGTCTGGGTGGTCGGCGGAGAACTCGAGCTCGTCACCGGCGGAGGCGCCGGTCAGCTGCTCGTCGATCTCGTCGATGCCGGTTGCGCCGCTGCCGACCTCGTAGTTGTAGCCGTCGGTGGTCATGCCGGGGACCGGCTCACCCTCGTGGACGGCGGCGATGTCGATCACGACCTGGTCGCCCTCGGCGGCCGCCCGCTCGACGGTCTCCAGCTCGGAGAACTGCTTGCGCATCCGGTCGACGGCCTCGTCGACGTCGTCGTCGTCGACCTCGAGCTTGGGCACCTCGACCGTGAGGCTGTCGTAACCGCTCACCTCGACGGAGGGACGGACCTCGACGACGGCGTCGAAGGCCACGGCGCCCTGCTCTTCACCGGCGGTGATGTCGATCTCCGGTGGGGCGATGACGTCGACCTCGTGCTCCTTCACGGCCTCGGAGTAGTAGTTGGGAAGGGCCTCACGGAAGGCCTCGCCCCTGGCGTACTCCTGGCCGATGCGGGCCTCGAGGACCTTGCGTGGAGCCTTGCCCGGCCGGAAACCAGGGAGGCGGACCTCCCGGGCGAGCCGGGCGAAGGCCGCATCGAGGTCCTTCTCGAACTCCTCTTCGTCGAGCTCGACGACGAGCTTGACCTTGTTGCCCTCCAGGGGCTCAACCGTGGACTTCACCGACTGAAGTGTACCGACGGGTGATGGGGGCGCGCGACCCGTTCACGAGGGCGGGGAAGGTCGAGGCGGCGTGCGGGTCGGGTGGCTACGATGAAGGTCGGTCAAGAACGACGGGATGTGGCGCAGCCTGGCAGCGCACCTGCTTTGGGAGCAGGGGGTCGGGAGTTCAAATCTCCCCATCCCGACCACTAGTAGAGCGGGTTTCGACCACCCGCGCAGGGGCCCGCAGGACCGCTGGTAGCCATTTTGGTAGCCACGGCAGGATGCGACCAGACCTGGACATGTCGCCTGATGTGACCATGCGGAGCAGCGTCCTGCCGCAGCCGACAAGACCACCCGATCGGACCGGCAACATGCCACAGACGCGCCGCCGGAGCTTCGGCTTCGCCGGATTCGTAGAGCTCTACCGAGATATCAACCATTATCTCGACACGCCGCAGTCGATAGCCATCGACCTGTCGCGGCCGTTCTTCTTCACCCCCGATGGAATGGCCCCCCTGCTATGCCTGATCGACTACTACACAGCTGAGGGCTGGGAGTTCGTCGTCGAGCTACCAGAGGACAATCGACTTCGGAACTACTTCGATCTCGCTGGATGGATCGCTGCCATCCAGGGGACCGAGCCTCCACCTCCAGGCCCCCACTCAACCTTCACACCGCTGATCGCCTACTCAGACCATGATCAGCTGAACGGCCACATCAACGAGACCATGGACGTTGTAGCAAAGGTCACCGAGTATGGACCCGGAGTGCTTCAGGCAGTTGAGTGGGTCGTCAACGAAATCGCCGACAACGTTCTGGTGCACGCTGACGGCGCACTCGGCTGGGTACAGACTGTGGCGTACCCCAAGAACGGACGAGTCAGCATCACAGTCTCTGACTGCGGACCCGGGATTCTCGGCACTATGAAGCAGGGCTTCCCGGACCTCGAGACTGACCGCCAAGCACTTGGTCTCGCCATCGAGCGTGGCGTTACACGAAACAAGGCGATAGGCCAAGGCAACGGCCTAGCCGGCTCACTACGAATAGCCGAGGCTGCTGGGGGATGGGTGAACCTGATGTCGGGATCGGCCAATCTACGGCTGTTCGACGACGGCCACTACGACAACCTCACGACTCCTCCGTTCACTGGCACCATCGTCACAATGACGCTGCCGGTCGATGCGGGCATTGACATCGCCGAAGCGCTGTGGGGCCACCAGCCAAGCTCGACTTTCGAGTTCACGCATGTGTCAGAGGACGGGATCGTGTTCCGGCTCTTCGACGAGGCCACCGGCTTCGGCAACCGAGGCAGCGGCGAGGAGCTCGCAAACAAGCTTCGCAACATAATGCAGGAGTTCCCGGACGAACGAGTGGTGCTCGACTTCGAATCCGTTGATGTGGCATCTGCCTCCTTCCTCGATGAGTTTCTCGCCAAGATGATCAAGACAGATGGCGTCACGGCCTTCTTTTCGCGGTTCATCCTGAAGAACATGAACGACTTCGTCCGCCGGACTGCCGACGCTGTCATCGCGCAACGCCTCGGCGACTCGTAGGCGACGAACCGCTAGGACGGGGCTGAAAGACCCGAAACCTTGCGAAGTCTGTGCCGATAGACCTCGCTGATCATCGCCTCGGAGGTTCCAGCCCAGTCGGCGATCTCCCAGCTGGAGTGGCCGGCATCAGCCTGCATTGTTATTGCTGTGTGGCGGAGCTCGTAGGGACTGATCGGTGGGTCGATGCCGACCTCGACGCATAGGCGCTTGAGGGACTTGGCGAAGGAATGGCGATCAACCGGGTTGCCTCGGGCTGTCGTCGCGATGATCTCGTGGTCCTCCCACGCGTTCCGGGCCCGCTCTCGCTGGTGCTTCTGATTCGCCTGCCACGCCTGGAGCCGGTCGACGGTGGTCTCGTCGAGCTGGAGGGAGCGGGCCGACTTCTTCGTCTTGGGCTTGGTTCGGCGGTTTTGACGATCGAGTTGGCCGGAGATGGTGAGGACACCGAGCTCCAAGTCGACGTCCTCCCAGCGAAGCGCCCTGGCTTCGGCCGGTCGAAGCCCGTTGCGAGCGCTCAGGTCGATGAGCACCAGGCGGCTGCCCTTGGCCACCGACAACAGCGCCGACAGCTCGTCGTGCGTCAGGGCTCGGCGCTCCTTCTTCTCGACCGTTGTCGCCGGCAGGATCGAGAGCTCGGCCACATTGCGGGTTAGGTGACCCACCCGGATCTCGTTGGCTAGCACGTTGATGAGTGTGAATCGGATGCGGCCGATATGGGCGCGGGAGATCGGGCGCCGCTCCCCTATCCCCTGTGCAGCCGCTTCCAGGAAGCCGTCGCAATCGGCCACGGTCAACGTGGCGGTCCGCCGCCGGCCAAGGGCTTCGCCGATCACCTCGAGCTGCCAGCGATTCTGGTCGAGCGTGCCCTTGCTGAGGCCCTGCGCCTCCCGGGCCGCCTGGTAGTCAGCGATGCCATCGCCAACCGTTCGGCGGGCGTTCGTCACGACCTTGGCCGTGTTCAGCTCGTCACGCATCTCTCGCAGCACGCGCTGAGCTTCGGCCCTGGTCCTAGCCCGGCGCTTCTTCCGCTGGCGACGACCGTCGGGCCGTCGGGGCAGCTCGATCATCGCCACCCAGCGGCCAGAATCGTCTTGGAACACCGAACCCTCGGCGTTGGCCCGGCGCTTAGCCATCTTCGGCCTGGTCCCGGAGCACTCGCACGTACTCCATCAGGTCTTCACCGGCGACCAGGCGGCGGCCGCCGTCCTTGAACGACCGCAGCTGACCCGATCGGATCCGCTCCCGGACCGTGCTGTTTCCGATGCGCAGCTCCTCGGCCGCTTCCTGGACGGTGTAGACAAGGCGGCTCATCGCCGACTCCTTTCGCTCTCGTCGTGGCCACCCGGGGGCTCGAACCCCGGCACCCTCCTAGCGATGGGCTGCTCCGATGCGTGGCCGTTCATCTGACGCTCAGCCGCTGTCAGCCGCAGCCGCCTTCTTCGCCCCGGCCGAGGCCGGCGTCGATGCCCGGGAGGGCATGGCGTCGAGGGCGGCGAAGGACTCGGCGTGCCAGGTCTGACCCTGGTTGCCGTTGATGGACCAGTCCTTGACGACGAGACCGGAGAACATGATCTCGGCGTCGAAGTCGGCCGTCGGGATGTCCTTGGCGGGCACGGTGACGGTGATCTCGCCGTGCTCGCCGCCGGCCCGGTACACGGCCACACAGCGCACCTTCCAGAGCAGGTAGCCGGTGTCCTCGTGGCGGGTCTGGTCCTTGGCCCGCTTCTCGGTGTCCCGGTCGTACTCGTAGTGCTCGCCGGTACCGGAGTACCGGAAGGTGAGCTGGCTGGCGTCGATGGGCTTGGTGCTCAACATGGTGGTGTCACTCCTGTTGTGGTTGTTGGGTTGGTTGGTCGAGCCCGATCACGGGGATGGGGCCCGCCTCGTCGACCACGACGGCCAGGCCGAGGTCGGTGAGGAATCGGACGGCGGCATCGATGCCGTTGCGGCCGTCGTCGGTCTCGAAGGCGGTGAGGAGCTGGGACCGGCGTCCGTCTCGCCGATTGGCGATCTCGCGCCAGAGATCCCGGTCGATCTCGGCAACGGCTTCGCCGCCAGCGTGTTCGGCCGCCAGCTCTTCGTCAGATCGTTCGGGGCCGAGCCCGTAGCGCTCCCGGAGCCCTTGGGACCAGGTGGTCGACCGCTTTCGGTGCGAGGCGACAACCCACTCCCGGAACAGCTCGACATCAGCCTTGTCGCCGGTCTCGGCCGCGTCGTGGGCGATGGCGAACGGTGTCCGGTGGCCCTCGTCCCGGCCGATCTTGTTGTCGCCCATGGCCAGCTCGTAGCCGACCTTGGTCAGGTACTCACCTGACCCATCGGCGTCGTCGGGCTTGACCGGGTCGACCCGGATGCCGAACTCCTCCGACACGATGCGGCCGTGCTTCTCCTTCATCCGCTTGCACCAGCGACTTCGGATGGCGGCCCGGAGGGCGTAGAACTGCTCCTCGTTCTCGAGCGGCGACATCGGTCGGTCGACAAACAACAACACGTGGCAATGCGGATGCCACCCCGAGCCCCACGAATGGGTCGCTTCGGTGGCTCGGATGTAGCCCTCGATCGCGTGATCCGCCTTGAGCTTCTTCCAACCGCCACCGGAGGTGACGTGCTCCCAGCAATCCGACAGGATCGACCACAGGTCGGCCAGGGCCTCACCGGCCCGGTGGGGCATGGTGATCACGCAGTGGAGCACTCCCCCACCGGCGGCCAGATGGGCGGCGACGACAGCGTTGATCTCGGCCGCCCGCTTGGTGCGGACCTTGAAGTAGCAGGCGAGGCAGCTCCACACCGACCCGCACGTCTGGAGTCCCGCCAGGTGAGCTCGGCCGTTGACCTTGGCCACACGGGGTCGACCGGCGCCGGTCGGG
>JBCCVL010000074.1:0-27355 GCA_039195375.1 Actinomycetota bacterium | reverse complement strand
GAGTCGAGGTCGGCGTCGAAGGTGCCGGCGGTGACGAGGTCCCGGTTCGCCTCGTCGACCCGGCCACGCCCGGCCTCGGCCGCCTCGGTGGTGACGTCGAGCAGGTGGACAGGGCGCCCGGCGGCGGCACAGATGGCGGCGATCCCCGCCCCCATCGTCCCGGCCCCGAGTACGGCAACGGATTCGATCTGTCGAGTCATGGCCGACAGTGTGCCAGCTCGTCGGCCCCGCCCCGCCACGTCGGTGCGCCCGGCGGCGACCACACGAGCCGCTGGGGCGAGCTAGGGTCGCCGCACCAGCCGCATCCCGATGAGCCGTGTTTCTCGGTCGCATCGGTCGAAATCGGTCCCACTCGTTCGTCGTGAGAGACGAGGCGGGGCCGCCGGCTCCGCAGGAGGAGGCACACGATGGAGACCCAAGCACCGATGACCACCCTGTCGGCCGACGACCATCAGGTCGCCGACCGGGGCGCCTGGCTGGCCGCCCACCAGGCCCACCTGGCCAGGGAGAAGGCCTTCACCCGCGAGCGGGAGGCCATGGCTGCGGCAAGGCGGGACCTGCCGTGGCTGGAGATCACCGAGCCGTACGTGTTCGACACCGCGGACGGCGAGACCGACCTGCTCGGGCTGTTCGACATCGCCCGTCGGCCGGAGGGCCCGGCGAGCCAGCTGATCGTCTACCACTTCATGTACGGGCCGGACTGGGGAGACGAGGGTTGCCCGAGCTGCTCGTTCTGGGCCGACAACTACGACGGCACGCCGATCCATCTCGCCAACCGGGACACGGCGTTCACGGCGATCTCGCGGGCCTCGATGGAGCAGATCACGGGGTACCGGACCCGAATGGGATGGGAGTTCCCGTGGGTGTCGAGCGGGCGGTCGACGTTCAACCACGACTTCGGGGTCAGTGCAACCCCCGAGCAACTCGAGGCCGGCACCGCCAGCTACAACCTGGAGACGGCGGCCCCGATGGGACCCGAGTCACCCGGGGTCAGCGTGTTCGCCCGCGACGGCGAGCGGGTGTTCCTGACCTACCAGGTGTTCGCCCGAGGCCTCGACCTGTTCAACGGCACCTACCACCTCCTCGACCTCACCCCGAAGGGGCGGGACGAGGCGGTGCTGCCCTGGTCGATGGCCTGGCTCCATCGCCACGACGCCTACCCGGCCTGATCGGCCCGGCCGCGGGCGGAACCGAGGTGACGGCCTCGGGCCGTCACGCGCCGTCGGTGATGCAGCCGTGTGAGGCGTCCTCGACGACCTTGATGTACTTCCAGAGGGTGCCGGCGGACGCCTTGAAGGGCGGGGCCTCCCAGGCTGCGGCCCTGGCCACCATCTCCGCATCGGACACGTCGACCGACATCGTGTGCTCCTCGTCGTCGATGGCGATGATGTCGCCGTCTCGGACCAGCGCGATCGGGCCACCCTCCTGGGCCTCGGGCACGACGTGGCCGATGATGAACCCGTGGCTGCCGCCGGAGAAGCGGCCGTCGGTGATGAGGGCGACGTCGTCGAGGAAGCCGGCGCCGGCCAGGGCGCTGGTCGGGGTCAGCATCTCGGGCATCCCCGGCCCGCCCTTCGGACCCTCGTAGCGGATCACGATCACGTCGCCCGACCGGATCCGACCCTGCTCCAGGCCCTCCAGCATGTCCTCCTCGGAGTCGAAGACCCGGGCAGGGCCCTCGAACCGCAGGCCCTCCTTGCCGGTGATCTTGCCGACGGCGCCGCCGGGGGCGAGGTTGCCCCGCAGGATCGAGATGTGGCCGCGGGGCTTGACCGAGCGCTCGAGCCGGGCGACGACCTCCTGGTCGTCGGTCAGGCCGGGCAGGTCGCTCAGGTTCTCGCCGATCGTCTTGCCGGTCACGGTCAGCTGATCGCCGTCGAGGAAGCCCTCGGCCAGCAGGTACTTCATGACCCCGGGGACGCCGCCGACCTCGTGCAGCTCCTCCATCACGTACTGGCCCGAAGGCTTCAGGTCGGCCAACATCGGCACCCGGTTCGAGGTGTCGAGCCAGTCGTCGATCGTCAGCTCGAGGCCGAACGACCGGGCCATGGCGATCAGGTGCAGCACCGCGTTGGTCGAGCCGCCGAGGGCCATGGTCATCGCCATGGCGTTCTCGAGCGAGGCCCGGGTCACGATCCTGCGTGGCGTCAGGTCCTCTTCCAGGAGGGTCCGCATGGCCCGGCCGGCGGCGATGCACTCCTCGGTCTTGTCCTTGTGCATCGCCGGCGTCGACGACGAGTAGGGCAGCGACAGGCCCATCACCTCGATCGCAGTGGCCATCGTGTTGGCGGTGTACATGCCTCCGCAGGCGCCGGCCCCGGGGCAGGAGTTGGCCACGATCTCGAGCCGCTCCTCCTCGGTGATCGTGCCGGCCAGCTTCTGGCCGTAGCTCTGGAAGGCCGACACGACGTCGAGCTTGGTCTCGACGCCGCCGATGGTGGCGCAACCGGGCTGGATCGTGCCGCCGTAGACCATGATGGCCGGACGGTCGAGGCGGCCCATGGCCATGACGACGCCGGGCATGTTCTTGTCGCAGCCGGGGATGGTGACCAGCCCGTCGTACCACTGGGCCCCGACGACCGTCTCGATCGAGTCCGCGATCAGGTCGCGGCTCTGGAGGGAGTACGACATGCCGTCGGTGCCCATCGACATCCCGTCGGAGACCCCGATGGTGTTGAACCGCATGCCGATGAGGCCGGCCTCGCCGACCCCGACGTTGACCTGGTCGGCGAGATCCCCGAGATGCATGTTGCAGGGGTTGCCCTCGTACCAGCAGGAAGCGATGCCGACCTGCGCCTTGTCCATGTCCTCGCGGCTCAGACCGATGCCGTACAGCATCGCCTGGGAGGCACCCTGGCTCGCCGGCTGGGTGATGCGCGAAGAAAACTTGTTGAGTCGGTCGGCCCCGGTCATGATCACACGCTCCTTCGTCTGGTCCCCCGCCCGGCCGACCGTCCCTACGATCGCCGGGAGGAGAAATCTACCCGGACGGGGCCTCGAATGGTGCCGGACGGGCGGTCCGCCGACGGTCTCTCAACGGGAACGTCGTCTCACCGGCGCCACCCGGAACGCGAGCGATACCCTGTGTGTCTCTCGTCCGACAATCAGGTAGAGACCGCATGAGCGAGCATCCCTCAACACCCGATCACGGTCCCCTCAGCCACTGGCCCGAGCCACTGGCGTTCGTCCTGTCCGGCGGCGGCGCCTACGGCGCCGTCCAGGTCGGCATGCTGCGTGCGTTGTCCGAGGCCGGCATCAAGCCGGACCTGATCGTCGGGTCGTCGGTCGGGGCCCTCAACGGGATCCGCTACGCCGCCAGCCCCGGCGATGCGATCGATGCACTCACGACCGTCTGGCTCGAGATGAATCGGGCCGGCGTCTTCGGCGGGCGGACCCGGGTCGGGCAGTTCTGGTCGGCCGGTCGCCGCTTCGTACGGCGTAACACGCCATCGCTGTGTGACCCGACGAAGCTCCGCCAGCTGATCGACGAGAACACGCCGATCCCCTCGCTCGAGGACCTGCCGATCCCGGCCGCCATCGTGGTGACCGACGCCCTCCTCGGGCGACCGAAGACGATCACCCAGGGCCAGATCGCTCCGCTGCTGCAGGCGACCTCGGCCCTGCCCGGCATCTTCCCCCCGGTGAAGATGGACGGCTGCTTCTACATCGACGGAGGTGTCACGGCCAACGTGCCGATCCGCCAGGCCATCGGCCTCGGTGCCCGCGGCGTTGTCGTGCTCGACGCCAACCCCCCGTCGATGCCCGGCACGGTGCCCGACTCGGTGATCGGCTCGGCACTGCACGCCTCGATGATCATGCTCCGCAACCAACGGGCCGACGCCGACGACGAGCTGAAGGGTCGGCTGCCGATCCTCCACCTGCCCCAGCCGACCCCACCGGAGCAGAGCTCGTTCGACTTCAGCCAGTCGCAGTCGTTGATCGAGGGTGGCTTCGCCAGCACCAAAGCCTTCCTGGCCCAGCTCCCCGACCTGGCCGACACCACCCGCGGCCTGTCGGAGCGGTCGTCGACGGCCCCGCCGCCACCCGCCCCGGAGACCGAGCCAGGCGATGTTTCGACGCAGGCGAAAGTCGAGGTGAGCGCCCCCGGCGCGCACACGCCGACCGTCGAGCTGTAACACCGCACCGACCGCGTCCGAGCGGCCGGCGGTCACACACCCGGCCGCAGCGGTCCCGCCCCCCGACGGGAACCGCTACGGCCGGCGATCGTCATCGGGCCAGCCGGCCCGGGTGGTCAGGCTGATCCGGGGCGGCGCACCGGCCGACTTCGGCACCGAGTGCTCCCAGTGGTGCTGGGTTGCACCGCCCATGACCAGCAGGTCACCGCTGTGCAGAACCCAACGCTCGGCTGGCGAGTGACCGCTGGTGTCGCGCATGGCGAAGGTGCGAGGGCCGCCGAGGCTGACGATCGCCACGAGCGGGTCGACGACGCGACGGCCGATCCGATCAGCGTGCCAGGCCACGCTGTCGGCGCCGCTCCGGTAGTAGTTGCAGAACAGGCCGCTGAAGCTGCGCCCGTAGTGACCGTCGAGTACGTCGACGATGTCACCGACGATGGCCGCCACCGCAGTCGGCAGCTCCGGTGTGTCGAGGTCGAGGGCGGCGGTGAGACGGGGCTCGTCGAGCCAGCGGCCGTACATCAGCCGCCGACCCTGCTCCCAGGTGAAGCCATCCTCCACCGCGTCGAACAACGAGTCGGCACCGACGACGAACCCCTCGACCCGATCGACCCAACAGCACGGGTCGAGCTGGTGGCGCACGAACCTCGGGCCACCGGCAACCGCGGCCGACGAGGCGCCGAAGAGGGTGCGGGGAAGCGGGGCGACCAACACCCCCTCACCCTATCGAACAGTTGTTCGTTTGACCAGCGCGAATCGGTGGCGGCCCACCGGTCCGGTCAGGTCGGGTCGATGGCGACGAACAACGTGCGGGCCTCGACCAGCACCGCCCCGGCATCGTCCCGGATGGCCCCCCGGACCCGGACGATCCGGCCCCTGGGGCGCTCCGGCTCCGCCTCGATCCGGTAGGGCCCACCGGCGAGGGGGACCGGCGACGGGTAACGCACGTCGAGGCGACCGGTCACGACCGGCCGATCGAGGGCCGCGGTGGCGGCGCCGGCGCAGACATGGTCGAGCAGGGTGGCGGCGAAGCCACCGTGCAGCCACCCGGGCCGGCCACGATGCTCACCCTGCGGCTCGTAGGTGGCCACGGCGACGCCGTCGACGATGTCGATGTGGGGGCGCAGACCACGGATCACCCGCTCGACCTCGGCTCCGGCCCCGCTCACACCGTCGCCGTCGATCGCTCTGCCGCTCACACCAGCCGCCCCCGACCTCGGGTGGCGAACGGCGTGACGACGGAGGCGAGGCAGGCGAGGGAGCTGGCCGTGGCCAGCGCCGGCACCCCGACCTGGAACCGGGTCCGGGTCCCGGGGACGACGCCGACGATCGGGATCATCGGCCCCGACCGCAGCCCGGGCGCGGCCGCTGACACGAGGAAGCGACGGAACCGCAGGCGGAGATCACCCGTGGCGTCCCGTACGGCGTGGCCTGCACGCCATCGGCGGCCGGGATGGCGGCCGCAGCGGTCTCGGCCCCGCTGATGCCGTCGGTGTTCGGCATGCGGCCCGACGCCCGAGAGCTGCGATACCGCCACCGCCTGACCGGCCACGAGGCGCCGAAGACCACCCCGGCGTTGATGTCGATGGTCGGTGTGCTCATCTCGCCCCGTTCCCGTCGTCGCCGCGATGGAGTGTAGGAGCCGGGGCGCGCAGCCGGGCCCGCCCGCCCGGCGCCGCCCCTCCTGGCACCGTCGGTAGGTTGGAAAGGTGCTCCTCGGGGTGTATCCGGGTTCGTTCAACCCGCCGACGACCGCCCATCTGGCCATCGCCGAGGCCGCCCGCCATCGCCACGACCTCGACCGGCTGGTCCTGAGCGTCTCCCGATCGGCGCTGGCCAAGGAGCAGGTCGACCATCCTCGCTTCGACGACCGGATCGCCGTCCTCGAGGAATCGGTGGCTGGGCTCGACTGGCTGTCGGTCCGGGTGACCGAACTGCAGCTGCTGGTCGACATCGCCGAGGGGTTCGATGTGCTCGTGGTCGGGGCCGACAAGTGGTGGCAGATCCAGGATCCCGCCTGGTACGGGGGTGACGAGGCCGCCCGCGATGCGGCGATGGACCGCCTGCCGACCCTGGCGGTCGTCCCAAGAGACGACCTCGACGTCCCGGCCGCGGTCCGGCTCCAGGTCCCGGACGGTCACATCGAGGGGATCTCCTCGACCAGGGCCAGGGCCGGCGAGCTCGACCTGATGACCGAGGCGGCCAGGGCCTTCGCCGTGCAGACCGGGGCCTGGATCGATCGGGACCGCTACGAGCGGTCGGATGGTGCCGCCGGCTGAACTGGCATGGCGGCCGCCATGCCGGCCACCAGCATCGGCGTGAAGCGGTCGACCATGTCCTCGACCGGCACGGCATCGCCGTCGATCTCGTCGATCCGGGAGAGCTTCGGCTGCAGCTCGACCAGGCCCTGCATCGTGCTCCAGCAGAGCTTCGCTGCGTCGTGGATCTCCAGGTCGGGGTTGTAGTGCTCGGCGATGGCCCGGATCGTGTCCTCGAGCACCCCGTAGGCGACCATCCCGGCCTCCTGGTAGGCGATGTGCTCGACGTCGATCAGGTCCTCGCGCCAGATCACCTGGCAGTGGGCCGGATTGGCCACCGCCAATCGAACGTAGGCCCGACCGATCGCGGCCAACCGCTCAGCCGGGTCGTCTGTCGATGCGCTCGCAGCCGTCATGTCGTGGCCGAGGGCCTGCATGCCCTGGGTGGCGAGGGCGGTCAGCAGGCCACGGAGGTCGCCGAAGTGGTAGCCCGGCGCGGCGTGGGACACGCCGGCCCGCCTGGCCACCTCGCGAAGACTGAAGGCGCCGAGGCCTTTCTCGATGATCACCTCGGCCGCCGCATTGCAGAGCACACCGGGCAGGCCGGCGTCGGCGTCGGTCCCCTCGGGCGCGAGATCTCCGATCGTGGTCACGGTCCAAGTATGGATCGATCACTTGACAGCGTCAAGCCGCGGACTTTACAGTGGCAAGCCATGAACTTGACAGTGTCATCTCCCGGGTCGGACGACGGCCGCACCAGCAGCCGAACCGCAGGCGGCGATCCCGTCGGTGCCGCTCCAGACGACGATCCGGTCGGCGCCGCTCCAGAGGGTGAGCTCGTCGAGATCGCAACGGACGACGGCCGCCCGAGGCGATGGCTCGCCCTCGCCGTCGTCTGCATCGCGGTGTTCATCACCACCCTCGACGGGCTGATCGTCAACATCGCCCTCCCGACCCTGGCGATCGACCTCGGCGCAACGAACCGACAGCTGCAGTGGATCGTCGACTCCTACCTGCTGCTGTTCACCGGTCTCCTGCTCGCCGCCGGCGGTCTCGGCGACCGTTTCGGTCGGCGGGCCTTCCTGGTCGGCGGCCTCCTGTTCTTCGGGGTCACGTCGGCCTACGCCGGGACGGTCGACACACCGAACGACCTGATCGTCGCCCGTGGCCTGATGGGCATCGGCGCCGCCGCCATCTTCCCGGCCACCCTGGCCATCATCACCAACCTCTTCACCGAGGCGAAGGAGCGGGCCGCCGCGATCGGGATCTGGAGCGCGGTGTCTGGCGTCGGCGTGGCCGCCGGACCGATCGCCGGGGGCTGGCTGCTCGAGCACTACTGGTGGGGCTCGGTGTTCTTCATCAACATCCCGGTCGTCGTCGTCGCCGTCGCCGCCACCCTGGCCGTCGTCCCCGAGTCCCGAGACACCTCGGCGCCCCGGATCGACCTCGGTGGCCTCGTGCTCTCGATCGGGGCGATCGGCGCCCTCGTGTTCACCATCATCGAGGCACCGGAGCTCGGCTGGCTCAGCGCCGCCACCCTCGGAGGATTCGCAGCGTCGGCCACCCTGCTGGCCCTGTTCGTCGTGTGGGAGCTCCGGGTCGACAACCCGCTGCTGCCGGTCCGCATCTTCGAGGACCTGCGGTTCTCCGCCGCCAGCGTGTCGATCACCGCCGGTTTCTTCGCCCTGTTCGGCTTCGTGTTCCTCATCACCCAGTACTTCCAGCTGATCCGCGGCTACGGCCCCTTCGAGGCGGGGCTACGGACGCTGCCGGTGGCGTTCTCCATCGCCTTCGCCTCGGTACTTTCTCCAAAGGTGGTCGAGCGGATCGGGACCAAGCTGGTGGTCGGGGGCGGGCTGGCGCTGATGTCAGCCGGGTTCTTCTGGGTGTCGTTCGCCGACGAAACGACGAGCTATCTCACGATCGTCGGTCAGATGTTGTTCCTCGGGCTCGGGCTCGGCTCGACCACGGCGCCAGCCACGGAATCGATCATGGGTTCGCTCTCGGTCGACAAGGCTGGGATCGGCTCGGCGGTCAACGACACCACCCGCGAGCTCGGCGGCACCCTCGGGGTGGCCGTCATCGGCTCGATCTTCAGCTCGGTCTACATCAACGCGCTCGGCGACGGTGCCGTCGTCGAATCGCTGCCGGCCGAGACCAGGGAGGTGACCGAGGAGTCCGTCGCGGCCGCGGGGATCGTCGCTCGCTCGCTCGGCGACGCAGCCCCGGCCTACCTGGCCGAGGTCAACGACGCCTTCCTCGCCGGCCTCGGCGTCGCCTGCCTGGCCGTCGCCGCCGTCGCCGCCGCCGGCTCCCTCTTCGCCCTCCGCTTCCTCCCGGCCAGGGCCCGCTGATCACGCCGGCCGGCGAGCCATCGGGGGCCGCGCCCCGGAGACGACGCGACGGCCTGGCAGACTGTCTGCATGGACAATGGCGACCACGCCAGCCGACCGCCGGGTTCGGAGCCGGGTGCGGCGCAGCACCGGGGCGACGAGGAGCGGATCATCGACCTCACCCACAGCCACGGCCACGGTCACGGGCACGGCCTCGAGGGGAGCTGGGACCGGTGGCTCGGGGTGCCGGCGCTGCGGGTCATCCTCGGCGCGGTGGCCATCGTCGGGCTGGCCACCGTCGTCGGCCTGATCGCCCTGTGGCCGGACGGCAGCGGCCGCGAGACGGCGATCGAGGAGGCGGCCCAGCTCGGGCTGGCCACCGAGCAGTTCGAGGCCACGGTCAACTCCGTCGTCGAGGCCCGCTGCTCCTACTCGAGCGCAGACGACCCCCAGGACTGCCGGACCTACGACTTCGTCGTCCACGAGGGACCTGACGCCGGCACCCTCATCGCCCTCCCCGAGTACAACCTCACGATCGGCGCCCCCGCACCGACGCTCTCGGTCGGCGATGCCGTGTTCATCGGCTACGAGCCGATCACCGCCTACTACTTCTATGCCGACCGCGATCGCGGCAACACGCTCGTCTGGCTCTCGATCGTGTTCGCCGTCGTCGTGATCGCGCTCGCCCGCTGGCGCGGCTTCTCGGCCCTGGTGGCCATGGCCGCCACGCTGGTGATGCTGATCGGCTTCGTCGCCCCGTCGGTCCTCGACGGCAACGACCCGGTCCTGGTTGCGGCCGTCGCCGGTGCCGCCATCGCCTTCATCAGCCTCTACATGACCCACGGCTTCAACCCGACGACGACGGTCGCCCTGGCCGGGACCCTGGCATCGCTGTTGCTGACGCTCGTTGTGGCGGCGCTGTTCTTCGACCTGGCCGGCTTCAGCGGCCTCGCCACCGAGGAGGGGTTGACCCTCCCGCTGCTGGCCGACATCAACGTGTCGTCACTCCTGTTGGCCGGAGCGGTGATCGGGGCGCTCGGCGCGCTCGACGACATCACGGTGACCCAGGTGGCCGCCGTGGCCGAGCTCCACCACCGCAACGACCGGTTGACCGTGAGCGAGCTCGTCACGTCCGGCGTCAGGGTCGGGCGCGAGCACATCGCCTCGGTGGTCAACACGCTGCTGCTGGCCTACGCCGGCGCCAGCATGCCACTGCTGCTGGTGTTCGCCGCCTCGGACCAGCCGCTCGGCACCGTGGCCAATTCCGAGATCGTCGCCGTCGAGATCGTGCGGACCCTGTGCGGCTCGATCGGGTTGGTGGCCGCCGTACCGGTGACCACGCTGATGGCGGCGCTGCTCGTCGGCACCGCCGACATCGGACCGGGCGTCGACGATGACGGCGATGACGACGGAGGCGGGGGCGACGACGGCGGGGGCGACGCGCAGCACGACGGGCACCAGGCCAGTGCCGAGCCGCCGTTGCCGCAGGAGACGAGGCCGACGCCCGAGCCAGCGACGCCGACACCCGCCGCGGCGGCGCCGCGGCGCCCGGCGGCGAGCTGGGACGACTTCGCTCCGCCGGACGACGTCAGCTTCTGACGGCCTCGGCCGGTGGCGGCTCGGTGGAACGACGCCTGGCTGGACCAGCCGGACGGGCGTGACCGGACGGAGCGCTAGGGACCCTCGTTGCGGATCCGCTCGACCTCGGTCATCGCCTCCTTGAGACGGTCGATCCACTCGGCCTGGTGATCGCCGACCTGGCGGACACACCAGGCGAGGGCCTCGGAACGGCTGCGGACGACGCCGGTGTCGATCAACGTGTCGAGTACCTGGCGCTGATCGAATCGCAGCCGGGTCATCACCGGGACCGAGGCGGTGGTGAACGTCGTCTCGACCGGACCACAGGTGGCCGCCCACGACACCACCCGCCCCCAGCGGGCCTGAGCCGCCTCGGCGATCTTCATCCGGTGGAGTCGAGTGTCCTCGCGGAAGCCGCTGATCCTGGCCTCGGCCGCCACCCGCTCGGCGTCCTCGCCCTCGGGGGCCGACTCCGGCACCGCCAGTTGACCGGTGACCAGGATCTCGTCTCGGTCGGAGCGGACGACGATCGGGGCGGTGAACCACTCGTCGGGGATGCGCCCGGCGAACCAGGCGGCGGCCTCGACGTCATCACATTCGACTCGGCGTCCCATGCTCACACACCTCTTTCTCGGCCTTCTCGGCTGCGGGTCGTTCGGGTTTGGCGGATCTGGAATAGACGGCTTGTTCCTGCTGTTGAAGGTATATCCAGGATTACTTGTAATCAAGTAATTCTTCTTGCTCCTCGAGCGACGACCGCTCGCAATCCCCGTGAAAGGGGCCTTCGTCCATGCCAACGACCAACACGCCTCCCGCCTCCGACCGCGACCACGACGCCGGCGCCCCCAGCCTGCCCGTCCTCCCCCTGCCGGACGGGGTGATCCTCCCCGACATGGTCGTCACCGTGACCATGCAGTCGTCCGAGGCCCGCCAGGTCCTCGCCGCCGTGTCCGACGGCCGTGTCCTGCTGGTGCCCCGCATCGACGGCGTCTTCGCCAAGGTCGGCGTCGTCGCCACGATCGAGGACCAGGACACCCTGCCGGACGGCTCCCCGACCGTGACCCTCCGAGCCCACGAGCGGGCCAGGGTCGGCGCCGGCCTCCTCGGCGCCACCGGCGGCCTCTGGGTCGCCGCCCACCCGATCACCGACCCCCGCCCGGACGACGAGACGACCCGCCTCGCCACCACCTACCGGGCCGCCGCGACCAACCTGCTCGACAAGGTCGGGGGGCGCCGGATGGCCGGCGCCATCCCGACGGTCGACCAGCCGGGCGCCCTCGCCGACTCCATCGCCTACTGGCCCGAGCTGAGCATCGAGCAGCGGGTCGAGCTGCTGGAGACGATCGACGTGAAGGACCGGCTCCGGCTCGCCACCGAGTGGATCAAGGAGGCCCTGGCCGAGATCGAGATCCGGGAGAAGATCCGCAAGGACGTCTCCGAGGACCTCGAATCGTCGCAGCGGGAGGCCATCCTCCGCCGTCAGATGGCCGCCATCCAGTCCGAGCTCGGTCAGATCAACGGCTCCGAGGGTGGCGATGCCATCGCCGACTACCGGACCAAGCTCGACGAGCTGGTCGAGACCGGGGCCGTCAACCAGGCCACCGGTGAGGCCATCGGCCGGGAGGTCGACCGGTTGGAGCGCACCGGCAACGAGTCGATGGAAGCCAACTGGATCCGCACCTGGCTCGACAACGTCTTCGGGATCCCGTGGACCGAGCGATCGACCGAGCGGCTCGACCTCACCGAGGCCCGTTCGATCCTCGACGCGGACCACACGGGCCTCGAGGAGGTCAAGGACCGGCTGATCGAGCACCTGGCGGTCCGCAAGCTGCGGGCCGACCGTGGCCTCGACGCCGCCGGCAACCCAACCGTGGCCGGCGACCCGACGGACACCGATGACGTCGGGGACGTCGGGGACGGCGCCGACATCGACACCGGTGAGGACGACGGCACGACGGCTCGGGTCACCAGCGTGGCCCGCCGGGGCGGCGCCATCCTGGCCCTCGTCGGTCCCCCCGGCGTCGGCAAGACCTCGCTCGGTGAGTCGGTGGCCCGCTCCCTCGGCCGGAAGTTCGTCCGTCTCGCCCTCGGCGGCGTGCGGGACGAGGCCGAGATTCGTGGCCATCGCCGCACCTACGTCGGGGCCCGCCCCGGCCGTCTGGTCGCCGCCCTGACCGAGGCCGGCTCGATGAATCCGGTCATCCTGCTCGACGAGATCGACAAGGTCTCCGGTGGCTGGCAGGGCGATCCCTCTGCCGCCCTGCTCGAGGTGCTCGACCCGGCCCAGAACCACTCGTTCCGGGACCACTACCTCGAGTTCGAGCTCGACCTGTCCGACGTCGTGTTCATCGCAACGGCCAACGTCCTCGACACCATTCCCGGTCCCCTGCTCGACCGGCTCGAGATCATCACCCTCGATGGCTACACCGAGGTCGAGAAGGCCACGATCGCCCGCGACCACCTGCTGCCGCGGCTGGAGAAGCGCAACGGGCTGCGGTCCGGCGAGGTGGAGCTGACCGACGAGGCCATCGCCGGCGTCGTCGGCGACTACACCAGGGAGGCCGGCGTGCGGCGGCTGGAGCGCCAGCTCGACAAGCTGCTCCGCAAGAGCGTCACCCAGATCGCCCTCCGGGACGAGCCGAACGGCGACGGGTCGGAGACCGATGATCCGGCGCCCATCGTCATCACCGACGAGGATCTGGGTGAGCTGCTCGGCAAGCCCATCCCCCACGAGGAGGTCACGGGGCGGATCGACCGGCCCGGTATCGCCACCGGGCTGGCCGTGACCGGCGCCGGCGGTGACGTGCTGTTCGTCGAGACCGCCCTGGTCGACGGCGAGGGCGACCCGATCCTCACCGGTCAGCTCGGTGACGTCATGAAGGAGTCGGCGACGATCGTCCGCTCCATCGTGGCCACCCGGGCCGAGCAGCTCGGCGTGGCCGTGCCAGAGGGCAAGCGGCTCCACGTGCACTTCCCCGCCGGTGCGGTGCCGAAGGACGGTCCGTCGGCCGGCGTCACGATGACGACGGCGCTGACCAGCCTGCTCACCGGTCGTCTCGTCCGCTCGGACGTGGCCATGACCGGGGAGGTCACGCTCCAGGGTCGGGTCCTGCCGATCGGCGGGGTCAAGCAGAAGGTGCTGGCGGCCCATCGGGCCGGCATCACCACCGTGTTGTTGCCGAAGGACAACGAGCGGGACCTGGAGGACGTGCCCGACGAGGTCGTCGAGACCCTCGACATCCACCTGGTCGGCGACGTCGACCGCCTGCTCGAGCTGGCCCTGGAGCCGGCCGGGGCGGCGACCACCGGCTGACCGGCCGCCGCCGGCCGGCACCGACCAACCAGGATCGCGGACGGGCTCCGGGTCATCCCCCCGCCGGAGCCCGCCCGTCGCTGGCGGCGCCCGATCAGCGCTGATCCGGGTTCCAGATCCGGATGACCCGGTCCTCCCCGGCCGAGGCCAGCCACCCGCCGGGGAGGACGACGAGGCGATAGAGCGCGTCATGGTGCTCGGTGAACGACACCTCGGTGAAGGCTCCCGTTGTCTCCCAGACCTTGACCTCGGCATCGGCCCCGGCCGACGCGACCCGACGGTCGGTCAGCTCGACCACCGAGGCCACCCCGTCGGTGTGCCCCGAGTAGACCAGCTGGGTCCAGGGATCGTCCGGGTCCCAGAGGTGCACGGTGGCGTCGGTGCTGCCGGAGGCGATCCGCCCATCCGACAACACGGCAAGGGCCAGGATCGGACCGTCGTGATTGGCGTAGCGCCGCAGGGTCGTCTCCGGCCGATCGAGGCGCCACACGTTGGCACCGTCGGTCCCGGCCGAGACGATCGTCCCGTTGGGGAGCTGCACGACGTCGAGCACCGCCCCCTCGTGCCCGGCGTGGGTGAGCACGGCGCCGTCGGGGTCGTCCGGACTCCACACCCGCACGCCGTCGAGCCCGCCGGAGGCCAGCCGACCGTCGGCCAATGGGGTCACGGTGAAGACCGCACCCCCATGGCCGGTGTACCAGGCGATCGTCACCCCCGGGTCGTCCGGGCTCCACACCCGCACGCCGTCCGAGCCGGCCGAGGCGATCCGCCCATCCGGCATCGTCACGAGGTCGAGGATCAGCTCGTCGTGCTCGTCGACGTCGATCGGCGGGGCCTCGGGCCGATCGGGATCCCAGATCAAGATGCCCTCCGGGCCGCCGGAGGCCAACCGACCGTCCGGTAGCCGATCCATCGCCGTCACCGGCCGGCGATGCCCGGCGTAGGCCAGCGGGGCGGCCGGGACCGATGCCGCGACCGAGGGCGGCCGGTCCGCCGGCTCAACCTGCGACTCGACCTCCGACTCGCCCGCTCCCCCATCGTCGCTCGACACATCGGGCCCGTTCGCCTCGTCGACCGCCGACCCGTCACGGCGATCACCGTCTCCGGCCCCGGTCGAGGCAACGGGGTCCCCGGTGTCGGGCGTCGCCGCCCCGCCACCACCGGCACCCCGGGTCACCACCAACGCACCGAAGCCGATCGCCACGGCCACCGCCAGTACCGCCGCCAGCGGCCGGCGGGACCACCGGGTGATCGGGCCGGCCACCGAACCGACCGGGACCGCCGGGACCGCCTCGGGCGGCGGCCACGACCGGGCCGCAGCGAGCGAGGGTGGGGCAACCGTTGCGGTGGCCCGGTCGGGCTGGTCGACCAGTTCGAGCTCGGCCAGGAACCCGGCGGTGTCGGATGGTCGATGGTCCGGGTCCTTGGCCATCGCCCTGGCGAGGAACCGGTCGAGACCGGCGTGACCGGTCGGCGGTACCGGGTCCTCGGCGATCTGACGGAACACCGACAGGTCGGGTCCATCGAACGGCGGCGCGCCGGTCGCCAGGGCGTAGAGGGTGGCTGCGAGGGAGTAGAGGTCGGAGCGCTCGTCGCGACGGTCGACCAGCTGCCCGGTGCCGGGATCCCAGGTGGCGTCGAACGCCTCCGGCGGCGTGTAGGCCAACGAGTACGAGAGCGAACCCGTCGCCGTCGACTCCTTGATGGTGGCGATGCCGAAGTCGGTGAGCTTCGCCGTTCCACCGGCGCCGAGCAGGATGTTCGCAGGCTTGACGTCCTTGTGGACGATCCCGATCGCATGGGAGTGCCGCAGCGCGGAGGCGACGGAGCCGACCACCTCGACCGCCGCTGCGAGGCCCATCCGCTGACCCCGATCGAGGCCGTCCTGGAGCGAGCCGCCGGCCAGGTACTCCATCACCATGTACGGCTGGTCGCCGACCGGCGTGAACCCGGACCGGAACAGCGTGACGATGTTGGGATGGCCGGTGGTGGTCCCCATCGTCCGCCGCTCCCGGTCGAAGCGACGCTTGGCCCCCTCGTCGGCGGCCCGCAGGACCTTGACCGCCACGTGCCGGTCCTGGTCCGGCTCGTAGGCCGCGTAGGTGACGGCGAAGCCGCCCGAGCCGATCTCGCGATAGTCGCTGAGCCCGTCGATCCCGAGCTCGATTGTGGTCATGTCCGGCCCCTCGGCGGCCCGGTCGTCTCCCGGACGCACCCAGTCGTCTGCTCACCGCCAGCCCCGTTCCGGGCCCGGCACCAATCCGGTACGGATCCAGGGATCGGAACGGTTCGTGGCCACCGGTGGCCAAAACCGCAGCGGACTTCGACCCGGCGGTTGTCAGCGGCAATACTGGGCCCCGCATTCGGACCGCCAGCCCATGGCCGGTCCGGCACCGCATGCACTGGTCGTCGTTTCGCAGGAGGAGCTACATGACCGCAGTCCAGGGATCGATTCTCGGCAACGCCGTGCTCCGGCGTGAGGATCCCACTCTCCTCAAGGGGTCAGACAAGTACTACGACGACATGGCCGTCGAAGGCCTCGGCTATGTCCACTTCGTCCGGTCCCCGTACGCCCACGCCAACCTCGGGGCGGTCGACACCTCCGAGGCGGCGGGCATGCCCGGCGTGGTCGGCGTCTGGGCCAACGGCGACCTGGACATCCCCGACTACCAGGGCTTCCCGATGTTCCCGGTCGAGTTCAACCGGCCGGTGCTGGCCACCGGCAAGGTCCGGTTCGTCGGCGACATCGTCGCCGTCGTCGTCGCCGACAGCCGGGAGGAGGCGGCCGACGCCGCCGAGGCGGTGCTGGTCGACTACGACCCGCTCCCCGCCGTGGTCGACATGGAGGCCGCCCTGGCCGACGACGCCCCGGTCCTGTTCGAGGCCCACGGTTCGAACCTGGTGTTCGAGACCGCGATCGGGGCCGATGAGGACCCGCTCGATGGCGCCACGACCGTCGCCAACTGCAAGGTGCTGAGCCAGCGCCTCGCCGGCGTGCCGATGGAGCCGAACGGCTGCCTGTCGATCCCCGACGGCGACCACATGACGGTGTGGATCCCCAGCCAGAACCCGATCGCCGTCCGCGACGCCATCGTCGGCATGTGCCAGCTCGACCCGGCCAACGTGCGGGTCGCCGCTCCGACCGTCGGCGGCGGCTTCGGCCCGAAGGCCGGCCCCTACGTCGAGCACTTCATCACCACCAAGCTGGCCCAGGTCACGGGCCGTCCCATGAAGTGGACCGAGGAGCGCTCCGAGGACATGGTGTCGCTCGCCCACGGGCGGGCCATGCTGCTCGACGCCAAGCTCGGGCTGGCCGACGACGGCACGATCGTCGGCCTCGACTGTGACGTGGTGGCCGACGCCGGCGCCTACCCGGCCATCGGCGGCTTCCTCACCATGTTCACCCAGACGATGATCCAGGGCGTCTACCGGATCCCGAAGATCCGGTTCCACGCCCGCTCGGCCGCCACGAACACCACAACGACGGCGGCCTACCGGGGCGCAGGACGACCCGAGGCCACCCAGATGCTCGAGCGGGTGATCGACGTCGCCGCCGACGAGCTCGGCATGGACCCGGCCGAGATCCGACGCAAGAACTTCCTGCAGCCGGACGACTTCCCGCTGACCACCCTCGGTGGTGCCAACTACGATTCGGGCGAGTACGAGAAGTCGCTCGATGCCGTGCTGGAGGCGGCCGACTACCAGGGTCTCCTGGCCGAGCAGGCCACACGCCGGGCCTCCGGTGACCCGAAGCAGCTCGGCATCGGTGTCTCGTCCTACGTCGAGGTGACCGCCCCGGCCGGCCTGCACGTCGAATACGGCGCCGTCGAGGTCAACGAGGACGGCACCGTCACGGCCAGGGTCGGCACCTCGGCCCACGGGCAGGGCCACATCACCGCGTTCTCGATGATCGTGTCCGACATGCTCGGCGTGCCGATGGACCAGGTCACGATCCTGCAGTCCGACACCGACGAGATCCCCCGCGGCGCCGGCACGATGGGGTCGCGGTCGCTCCAGACCGCCGGGTCGGCCGTGCACGTGGCCTCCGAGACCGTGCTCGGCAAGGCCAAGGAGCTGGCCGGGCACCTGCTGGAGGCGTCGGCCGACGACATCGTGGTCGGCGATGGCGGCCTCCAGGTTGCCGGCGTGCCGACCTCGGCGATGAGCTGGGCCGACCTGGCCACCGCAGCCAACGACGCCTCCAAGCTTCCCGATGGCATGGAGCCGGGGCTCGATCACGAGCTCGACTTCGACGGCAGCGACGCCACCTTCCCGTTCGGCTCACACGTGTCGCTGGTCGAGGTCGACACCGAGACCGGTGAGGTCACCATGTTGCGCCACGTTGCCGTCGACGACTGCGGGCGGATCCTCAACCCGCTGCTCGTCACCGGCCAGCAGCACGGCGGCATCGCCCAGGGTGCGGCCCAGGCGCTGTACGAGGTCGTCAGCTACGACGACGACGGCAACCCCATTACCTCGAACCTGATGGACTATGCCATCCCCTCGGCGGCCGAGCTGTGCTCGTTCGAGACGTCGAACACCGAGACCCCGAGCCCCCGTAACCCGCTCGGGGCCAAGGGCATCGGCGAGTCGGGCACGATCGGCTCAACCCCGGCGATCCACAACGCGGTGATCGACGCCGTGTCGCACCTCGGGGTGAAGCACATCGACATGCCGCTCACCGCCCAGCGGGTCTGGGGCGCCATCCAGAGCGCCCAGAGCTAGAACGGACCACCGGGGGTCACCGACGCCAGGTCGGACGGCCCCCGGCAAACCAACCCGGACGCCCGGGTCGAACGGATCACCGGACCGGGGCCGGAGCGCACCAGCGCTCCGGCCCCGTCGGTTTCCTGGGTCAGGCGACCCGGGAGTGCGGCCGTCCATGCCCACGGGTGGCGGGCCTCGCAGCCCCGTCGCCGTCGGTGACGACCGCTCATGGAGGCTCGATCGCGCCCTCTTCCACACTGATCTCACCACTTCTCAACGGCGAACGAACGAGGGATCAGGCGGAATGCGGGTAGGTGTCATCGGTTGCGGCTACTGGGGCTCGAACCATGTTCGGGTCCTCACCGAGTTGCCGGAGGTGAGCGACGTCGTCGTCATCGACGAGCGCCCACCGGTCCTGGCCACGATGATGGCCAGGCACATCGGGGTGCTGCCCCGCTCGTCGCTGCGGGCGGCGCTCGACGACATCGATGCGCTCATCGTGGCCACCCCACCGGTGACCCACGCCGAGGTGGCGATCGAGGCGATGGAGGCCGGCAAGCACGTCCTGGTCGAGAAGCCGATGGCCACCTCGACCGCCGAGGCACTGACCATGGTCGCCACCGCCCAGCGGATGGAGGTGACGCTGGCCGCCGGCCACACGTTCGTGGCCAACGACGCCGTCCGCAAGCTGACCGCGATCGTGCGCCAGGGCCAACTCGGCCGGCTCCATCACCTCGATGCGGCCCGCCTGAGCCTCGGCCTCTACCGGGACGACGTCAACGTCCTCTGGGACCTGGCGGCCCATGACATCTCGATCACCAGCCTCCTCGTCGGCGCCGTGCCCGACCTCGTGTCCGCCTGGGGTGACCGCCACACCGCCGGGTTCCGGGAGGACGTCGCCTCGCTCCGGATGATCTTCACCGACCGCAACGTCACCTCGACGGTCCGGGCGAGCTGGCTCAGCCCCGAGAAGGTGCGGCGGACCACGGTCGTCGGTTCCGAGCAGATGGCGATCTACGACGACACGATGGCCGACGCCAGACTCCAGGTCTTCGACAAGGGCCGGCGCCTGCGGGTCCGCCTCGGCTCGACCGAGCCGATGTCCGTCAACTACCGCGACGGCGAGGTCCGCGTCCCCTACGTCGCCTTCCGCGAGCCGCTCAAGGTCCAGGCCCGCGAATTCATCGAGTGCTGCCTGACCGGGCAGCGACCGATCGTCGACGGCTGGGCCGGCCTCGAACTGATCGCCGTGCTCGAGGCCGCCGACCGTTCGTTGCGCGAGCACGGCGCACCGGTCCCGGTCGAGATCCCGACCCTCGGCACCATCAACCCACGTCGGGCCGCGGCCTGATCCCGGCGCTGCCGGCCGAACGACACCACGTCCCCACCCCCACAGCGGAGAGAACCACGATGACCCTCGTCCACAACCAGATCGGCCAGGTCGCCTTCCTCGACCTCGCCGCCCTCCACGCTCCCATCCGTCCGCAGCTCGACGCCGCCTGGGAACACACCCTGCTCGGCTCCGGCTTCATCGGCGGCGCGGCGGTCACCGCCTTCGAGGAGCGGTGGGCGGAGTACTGCGGGACCGATCAGTGCGTCGGTGTGGCCAACGGCACCGACGCCCTGGAGCTGGTCCTGGCCGGGCTCGGCATCGGGCCGGGTGCCGAGGTGCTGGTACCGGCCAACACGTTCGTGGCCACGGCCGAGGCGGTGGTGGCCAACGGGGCCACGCCGGTGTTCGTCGACGTCGACCCCGGCTCCCTCCTGATCACGGCCGAGGCCATCGCCGCGGCCATCACCCCGGCGACCCGGGCGGTCATGGTCGTCCACCTCTACGGTCAGATCCCGGACATGGACGCCATCGCTGCCGTCACCACGGCCGCCGGCATCCACCTCATCGAGGACGCGGCCCAGGCCCACGGCGCCACCTTCGGCGGCCGGCGGGCCGGCAGCTTCGGTACCGCCGCCACCTTCAGCTTCTACCCCGGCAAGAACCTCGGTGCGCTCGGCGACGGCGGCGCCATCGTCACCGACGACGCCGAACTGGCGTCGGAGATCCGGACCCTGGCCAACCACGGTCGGGACACCCACCTGCTCCACACGAGGCGTGGTCGCAACAGCCGGCTCGACGGGCTGCAGGCCGCCGCCCTCGACATCAAGCTCGACCACCTCGACCGGTGGAACCACCACCGTCGCATGGTCCACCGTCTCTACCGCCAGCAACTCGGCGACGTCGTCGAGATGCTGGCCGACGTGCCCGGCAGCGTGCCGGTGCACCACCTGGAGGTCATCCGGGTCGAGGACCGTGACAGGATGCGCCAGGCCCTCAACGACCGGGGGATCCAGACCGGCGTGCACTACGCCAGCGCCTGCCATCAGCATCCGGCGTTCGCCGAGTTCAACCGTGGTCCGCTGCCGGTGTCGGAGTCGGCCGCCGATCGTCAGCTGTCCCTGCCGATGCACCCGACACTGACCGTCGACGAGGTCGAGTACGTGACCAGCACGATCCGGGACCTGCTGTGACCGCCATCTCGAACGGCAACGGCTCGTCGATCCGCATCGGTCGACGTCGCCGCTCGAAGCGGGCTGCGGCCAAGGCTGCGGAGGCGGAGGCCAAGCTCGACGAGACCGAGGCCCCGACCGACGACGTACCGGACCTCGAGGCGATCGTCGCCGAGGAGGCACCGGCCGAACGGGCCGACGAGGTCGAGGTCGAGATCGAAGCCGAGGCCGAGGCCGAAGCTGAGGCCGACAGCGACGCCGAGATCGAAGCTGATGCCGACAACGACGACACCGAGATCGACGCCGAGGCCGACAACGACGAGGCCGACCAGCCCGACCCGGACACCGGCGAGACCGTCGCCGACGACGAGGCGGAGGCCGAGATCGACGTCGAGCAGGCAGAGATCGACGACGAGGCGACCGAGACCACCGAGGACGAGGCCACCGACGAGGGCGACGAGCAGACGGGCGACGAGGTTGCCGACGAAGCGGTCGAGATCGATGAGGTCGACGAAGCGGTCGAGACCGACGAGACGGATGGCCACGACGACGAGGACGATGTCGACCCGGCAACCGATCGCACCGACGACACCGAGGTCGACGACACAGACGACAACGAGGCCGACGCCCGAGCCGATGATCCCGCCGGCGATGAGGTCGCGGAGGCCGGCGACGCGATCATCGTCGCCCTGAAGGTCGACGACGAGCCACACGGCGACGACGCCGGTGCCGACCTCGACCTCGACCTCGACACCGACACCGGCACCGGCACCGACGACAACGACACCGACACCGACACCGACACCGACGTTGACGATGCGGACACGGCCTCTGCGGATTTCGCCGACGGTGAGACGAGCGACCAGCCGGTCGAGCTCGCCGCCTCGACCGCACCGGAGACCGCCCCGGTCAGCGAACCGACGACGTTCACCCCGACACCCCCGGTTCCGATGGTCGACGCCGTCATGGCCGCCAACGAGTTCACCACCCGCCAGCTCGGGTCGATGCTCGTCAGGGCCGTCGCCGTGATCGCCGTCCTGGCCCAGATCGGCTTCCTGGCCGGGCTGACCCGCGGCGCCACCAACGTGGCCAGGGCCGAGTTCGTGTACACCCTCGACCAGTCGGTGCCGGACAGCTTCCTGCGGGAGGACCGCAGGTTGTTGACCCAGGTCGCCACGTTCACCAGCGACGCGGTCCTCGAACCGGTTTCCCGCCAGTTCGCGGTCGGTCTCGACGACCTCAGGGCCGCCATCGACATCGAGACCGTGGCCCTGTCCGAGGTGCTCCGCCTCGAGGTCACCGATGCCGACGCCGGGAGGGCCCTGGCCATCAACCGGGCCATCGTCGACCAGTACCTGCTGGTCATCACGGACACCAGCCCCGCCGGCGACAGCCGCGAGCTGACCCAGCGGCGCGACGAGGTCCTGGCCGACCTGGCCGAGGCCGACGGGCAGCGTCAGACCATCGAGCGGACCGGTGAGCAGGACGCCGTGCTCGCCGTCCGACAGGACAGCATCCAGCGGCGGATCGACCTGGCCCGCGATCGGATCGCCAGCCTCCAGGGTCTCGTCGACGACGCCCTCATCGGGGCGGTGCCGGCCAGTCGGGCCGAGGACCTGACCGCCGAGCTCGACCAGGCGACGGCCGAGTTGGCCACCCTCGAGGGCGACCTGGCGGCCGTCGTGTCGGAGCGGAGCGATCTCGTGGTCGCCACCTCGGCCAGCCAGGCCGTCGACCGGGAGATCGAGCGGCTCGAGTCGCAACTGAACACGATCGACGACGAGCTGAGCCAGCGCCAGCTCGGGCCCCTGGTCGCCTCGCCGATCCGAGAGCTCAGCGATCCGCTTGTCATCGAGCGCTCCGCCGTCCGGTCCGGCATCCAGGGAGCCGCCCTCGGTGCCCTGATCGGCCTCCCGATCGCAGCCTGGGTCGCCTACCGGACCCGTCGACGTCAGCTCTGGTTCGTCTAGGGATCAAACGGCGGAACCGAGGGACATCGTGACCACCGACGATGCCGACTCCGGACGGGGGTCGATGATCGGGGACTCCGGCCGCATCGCGGCGGCGGTGATCCTCAGCAGGATCACCGGGCTGCTGCGCATCGTCGTGGCCGCCTCGGTGCTCGGTGCCACCGTCCTCGGCGACCTCTTCGTCGCCGTCAACGTCCTCCCGCTGACCCTCTACGACGTCCTGGCCGGCTCGGCGATCTCATCGGTCCTCGTCCCGCCGCTGGTGCGGCTCGGGGCCGAACGGGCCCGCCGGCTCGCCGGTCTGGCGCTCGGCACGCTCGCGGCCGGCATGGGTGTCGTCGCTGTCGTAGGGATCCTCACACGGGACCTCATCGCCGGCGCCCTGACCGCCGGCGTCGACCGGGCCATCGCCGGCGACGCCCGAGCGGTGGCGGCGCTGCTGGTTGCCTTGATCGTCCCCCAACTCGTCGTCTACGCCGTCATCGGCGTCCTGGTCGCCGTCCAGCACGCCAACCGCCGCTTCCTGTTGCCGTCGGCAGCACCGGTCGTCGAGAACGTCGGACTGCTGGCGACGATCGGTGTGGCCTGGTGGCGCTACGGGTCCGGCCTCGAGGTCGATCGGGCCCCGACGGGTCTGGTGCTCACGCTGGCGATCGGATCCGGCCTGTCGGTACTGGCCCACGCCACCGTGCAGCTCGTCGGCGCAGCCAGGGCCACCGGGATGATCCGACCCCGTCTCGGGTTGCGCGACCCCGACCTGCGGGCGCTCGTCGAGCCGGCCAGGGCGTCGTTCGGCTGGTCGTCGATGGTGGCGGCCCGCCAGTTCGCCCTCGTCGTCGCTGCGGCGTGGGCCGGCGCCGGTGGCGTCCAGGCCTTCGAGATGGCCCTGCTCGTCTCGTTCATCCCGATGGCCGTCTTCGGTCGTCCGATCGCCTCCGCCGCCCTCCCCCGCCTCGCCGGCTGGTCGGACGAACCGACCCGCCTCCTGGCCGCCTACCGGAGCTGCCTCCGCCTCGCGGCCTGGCTGGCCGTGCCCGCCGGCCTGGCGATGGTGGCGCTCGCCCGGCCGTTGGCCGAGCTGATCGGCCAGGGCCGCTTCGCCACCCCCCGGGCGACCGAGCTGCTCACGCTGGCCCTCGCCGGCCTCGGCCTTGGCGCCCTCAGCGAGGCGCTGTTCGAGGTCGCCCGCCAGACCGTGATGGCGGTCGGGCCCGACGGTGCCGGCACCAGACGCCGGGGCCTGGTGGCCTCGACGTGGCTGCGGCTGACCGTCGCCGTCGTCGGTCTCCCGGTGGCGGTGCTGCTGGTCGACGGCCCGGCGCTGTTGCTGGCACTCGGCCTCGTCGTGTCGCTCGCCGACCTGGGGGCGCTCGTGCTCGTCCATCGCAGTCTCCGCCTCCATCCGGGATGGGCCACATCCGACGCCGACGGGCGGCGGCTGGGCCACGGCGTCCGGGTACTCGCCGCGTCGGCCGCGGCACTCGGTCCGGTCGTGGCCGTCGATCGCCTGCTCGAACCAACGTGGAGCCCGACGTCGGCCGTGGCCGCGGCGGGGTTCGCCGCCGTCGGCTACGTGCTCGCCGCCTGGCTCGTCACCGGACGGGGTCGGACCATCCGGGACCTGCTGGCCGGGCTGGAGGATCCGATGTCGACCGAATCGGCTCGCCCCCGGTCCGTGGCGGCCCGAGTCGGCGCGACCGAACCGGCGCCGATCGGGTCCGAGCCGGGCGAGCGCTGGGCGACCGGCCCGGCCGAGGCCGGACAACCGGGGCGGATGGTGGCCGACCTCACCGGCCGTGTCCGCTCGCAGCCAGCGGCCCTGATCGCCGTCTACCTGATGGCCATGCCGTTCCTGGCCGGGCTCCCCCGGGGATCGCTGCTCCCGGCTGTGCGCCCGAGCGAGGCGTTGCAGGGGGCGGTGACCGCCATCGCCGTCACCGCCGGAGCAGCGGCTCTGGTGAGCCACCGGCGCTGGCGGGTCCGCGTCCAACCGCTCGAGTGGTGGCTGCTCGCCCTCGTCGTGACGTCGTCGGTCGGCCCGGCGTTGTGGCTGCTGGCCCGGGGCCGGGACCTCGGCGCGAGCGAGCTGCTGTCGACGCTCCCCTTCCTCAAGTACGCCGCCCTCTACGTGCTGGTCCGGGCCCTCGTGCGGTCACGCCACGAGGTCGACGCCGTCGTCGGGGCCGCGGTCGCCTCGGCGTCGGTCATCGCTGTGATCTCGGTGGCCCAGGCCGTCGGCGTCGGACCCGTCATCGCCGTGCTGGAGCGGTTCTTCGTCAGCAGCGCCGATGACGTCATCGACGGCGGCCGTGGCACCACCACGATCGGCTCGTCGATCGCCACCGGCGCCTACCTCAGCCTTGCCGCCGGCCTCGCCCTGTCCCGGACCTGGATCACCGGTCGGATGATCTGGGGGGCCGCAACGGCGCTGTGCCTGGCCGGTGCGCTGGCCTCGGGGCAGGCCGGCACCCTCGTCGCCCTTGCGGTGATCGTGCCCGCCGTCGCCCATCGCCACGGTCGCCTCGGTCAGGTGGTCCGCTTGAGCCTGCCGGTCGGCGCCATCGGCCTGGTCGGTCTGTCGACGGTCGTCGCCGCTCGGTTGACCGACGTCGACCCGTCATCGGGCCTGCCGATCAGCTGGCTCATCCGCTGGAACAACCTGTCCGAGCTGTACCTCCCCGACCTGCGCAGCGGGGGCTGGCTGCTCGGTGTCTCGCCGGACGCCGTCGTGGTGCCGCCGGACGTGTGGCGGACCACGGTGTACCTCGAGAGCGGCTACCTGTGGTTGCTGTGGGTCGGTGGCGTACCGCTGCTGATCGCCGCCGTCGGGTTCCTCGTCGCCACCTGGCGGGCGATGGCCCCGGAGCGGGGCGACGTCGAGCCCCGCCGTGGCATCGACACCGTCCGCTCGGTCGCCCGGCCGGCGGTGGCGATGATGGCGGTGCTCAGCCTCATCGATCCACACCTCACGCTGCGGGCCGGTGCCGACCTGTTCTTCGTCGTCATCGCCCTCGGCTCGGCCGGCCGTCCCCTCCTCGTGCCGGCCGTTGCCGCCCCCGACCGGTGGCGGACCCTCCTCGGAGTCGGGCGGCTGGGGGATCCGGCGACCCGGCTTCGCCTCGGCGAGATCGCCGGCGCCGCCGACCCCGCCGACCTCGCCACACCGGCGCCCGAGGTCCGGCTGGCGATCACGACGGCCGGAGACGGCCGGGTCGGTGGTGCGGTCGAGCTCGATCTGCATCGGCGGGGTCGACACCTGCACGGCGTCCTCGGGCCGGTCGATGCCGCCGACGACGAGCAACGGGCACTGCTGTGGCGATCGGTTGCGCTGGTCGGCCGCTCGCTCCGGCTCCAGAGCCTCCGGATCGACCAGGCCGAGCCGGCGCTGGCCGGCGCCACTGCGGTCGCGGTCGACGAGCTGCGCTCGGCCGCCGGGCTCGCCCGCCGACTGGAACGGCGACGGGTGCTCGGCCCCCGTCGGATCTACCGGGTGCGTCGCGCCGACGGGGACAGCGCCGAGTCGGTCGACCGGCCGGCCGGCATCGACGTCGACGGCGCCCCCCCGCCCGTCCGGCTCGAGCCCTGGATCGGCATCTCGCCGATCAAGCGGCTGCTCGACGTGGTCACCGCCGGTCTGGCGATGGTGGTGGCCGCACCGCTGCTCGGCCTGGTGGCCCTCCTGGTCCGCCGCTCCGGGCCCGGTCCGATCGTGTTCCGCCAGGTCCGCATCGGTGCCGGCGGCCTGCCGTTCCAGATGGCCAAGTTCCGCACCATGCACACCGACAACGACGACTCGGCCCACCGGGCCCAGAACCGGCGGGAGATCCTCGACGGTGCCGGTGCGGTCAAGGACGAGCACGATCCCCGCATCACCCGTATCGGCGGTGTCCTGCGACGACTGTCGCTCGACGAACTGCCCCAGCTCGTCAACGTGCTCCGTGGTGAGATGTCACTCGTCGGACCACGACCGTCGCTGCTGTGGGAGAGCGAGTTGTTCCCGCCGCGGTTGCGGAGGCGGCTGACCACCCGCCCCGGGCTGACCGGTCTGTGGCAGGTCAGCGGCCGGGCCGACCTGTCGATGAACGAGATGCTCGAGCTCGATCTCGACTACGTGGAGCGGGCGAGCCTGGGGCTCGACCTGCGCTGTCTGGCCAGGACCGCCACGTCGGTCCTGGCCCGGGAGGGTGCCAAGTGACCGACGACCGACCAATCGGCCGACCAATCGGCCGGCCAATCGACCGAAGCGTGTCCGACCGGCGTCCGCATCGTCACCGGCCGACGACCGCCTTCGTGGCCACCATCGGCGGCCACATCTCGGAGCTCGTTGCCCTGGCCGACCGACTCCCGCACGGCGATGGGATCTGGATCACCAGCGACACACCGCAGACCCGTGACCTGCTGGCCGGCCGCACCGTAAAGTACGTGCCGTTCATCGGTGAGCGCGACGTCGCCGGCGTGCTGCGTGCGGTGCCGCAGGCGGCCAAGCTCCTGCGACGTCACCGGATCGATCGCGTCGTCTCGACCGGATCGGCCATCGCGCTGGCCTACCTGCCGACGG
>JBCCVL010000073.1:0-27716 GCA_039195375.1 Actinomycetota bacterium | reverse complement strand
GCCTGGTCGGCGGTGATCGCCTCCGCCTCGTTGTGGCTCAACCCGTCCTCGCAGGGAACGAAGATCATCGCCGTCGGATGGTGGGCGGCGACGTAGCAGGCATCGTGACCGGCGCCAGAGATCATGCGTCGATGGGTCACGCCGAGGCCAGCCGCCGACCGCTCGACCGCATCGACGAGGTCGGCGTCGAAGCGCACGGCCGGTGAGTCGTTGCCGAGCTCGACGACCGCCGTCACCCCGAGCGCCGACGACCGCTCGGCCACGATCGTCCGCATCTCGTCCTCCATGGCGTCGAGCACGTCGGGCTCCGGGTGGCGCAGGTCGAGCGTGCAGCTGAGCGTCTCCGGGATCGTGTTCGGCGACACCGGATGCGAGCGGAACTGGGCGAACGTGGCCCTGGCCCACTCCCCCTTGGCGTCGACGGCGGCATAGACGTCGCCGACGATGGCCGCGATCGCCTTGGCCGGGTCCTTGCGGCCGACCATCGGTGTCGGGCCGGCGTGAGCCGGGAAGCCACCGAGCTCGATCGTGAACCATCGGAGGCCCTGGACCCCGGTGACGATGCCGATCTCGACCCCCTCGTCCTCCAGGATCGGGCCCTGCTCGATGTGGAGCTCGAAGGCCGCAGCGGCACCGGATGGGGCGGCGGGACGGGACCCGGCCCACCCGAGCCGGTCGAGCTCATCGGCCACGGTGATCCCGTCGACGTCGGCCAGCGCCAGCGCCCCCTCCAGCTCCATCTTCTGCGCCCACACCGCCGATCCCATCATCGAGTGCTGGAACCGCGAGCCCTCCTCGTTGGTCCACACGACCACGTCGATCGGCCGACGGGTCTCGACCCCGAGGTCGTTGAGGCGCTCGACGACCTCCAGCCCGCCGAGCACACCGTAGACGCCATCGAAGCGGCCGCCGGTCGGCTGGGTGTCGAGGTGGCTGCCGACGAGCACCGGCTCGGCCTCCGGGTCGGTGCCGGGACGACGCAGGAACAGGTTGCCGATCCGGTCGGTCTCGGCCGTGCAGCCGGCGGCCTCGGCCCAGTGCTGGAACAGCGCCCGACCGGCTGCGTCCTCGTCGCTCAACGCCTGTCGGTTGCTCCCGCCGTTGACCGTCGCTCCGATCTCGGCCATCTCCATCAGTCGGGACCACAGACGCCGGCCGTCGACCCGCAGCTCGTCGTCGATCACCTGCAGGCTCATGGGGCCACCTCCTCGTGTGCCGACGGGGCGCACCCGCCGCCGTCCGACGGACGTACGCAGGCGAGGATAGAACGACCGGTCGAATGGCCGCCCGCCCGGATGGAGGGCGATACTCGCTCGGATGTCCATGGCCGGTGACCAGGCCGGGTCCTCGTCCGGCGGAGCGCCAGCCGGCGCCCGGCTGCTGTCGTTCTACCTCGGCGGCTTCCTCGGTCCGTTCGGCACCCTCGTCCCCGTCCCGATGCTGCCCGACCTGCGGGCCGACTTCGGCGTCGACTCGACCGCGATCAGCTGGGCCATCTCCGCCTACCTGCTGCCGATGGCGGCGCTGCTGCTGGTGTCTGGCACGATCGGTGAGCGGTTCGGCCGCTCCCGGGTGCTGCGGATCAGCCTGGGTGTGTACCTCGGGGCCTCGCTGCTGGTGACCGCGGCCCCGACCCTGGCCCCGTTCCTGGCCGCCCGGGCCCTCCAGGGGGCGGCGAACGCCTTCTTCACCCCGTTACTACTGGCCGAGTTGGCCGACATCACCCCCGAGGCCAACCTCGGCCGGCGGATCGGGGCCTACAGCAGCTTCCAGGCGGTCGGTGGGGCTGCGGCGCCATTCGTCGGGGGTCTGGCGGCCGAGGTCGACTGGCGGTTGGCCTTCGTCGTGACCGCCGCGGTCACCCTGGTCATCCTCGTCACCTCGCCCGGTCCTCGCCCGACCGGGCGGGTGGCCAGGCCGTCGGCCCGGTCCTTGGTCGACCGTCGGCTCGCGGCGCTGTCGATCGCCTCGCTGGCCGCCACCGCCGGACCGATCGGGGCCCAGGTGCTGCTCGGCCTGAAGCTCCGTGACGAGCTGGCCGTCGAACCGGGGCCGGCCGGCCTGATCCTGGCCGCCGGCTTCGTCGGCCCGATCCTGCTCGGCCCGGCCTTCGGCCGGCTGACCGACCGCTACGGGCCCCGGCGCTGCGGGGTGGCGTCGATCGCCGGAGCCGGTGCGCTGGCGGCCGCGCTCGGCCCGGTCGGATCGACCCCGGTCGTCGCCGGTCTCTGGCTGCTCGCCGGTTCGGTGTTCGCCCTCGCCACGGTCGTCCTGCATCGTGTCGCCGCGGTCGTGGTGCCGACCAACCGGGGTGGCGCACTGTCGGTGGTCCTGTCGTTCCGGTTCCTCGGGTTCGCCCTCGGCCCGCTGATCTGGGTCCCCGTGCTGACCGAGACGGTGACCGGGGCGTTCATCGGGGCGGGGCTGCTCGCCGTGCCGGCCGTCGTCGGGCTGCTCAGCTCGGTGAGCCGCGACCGTCCGCCCGCGCCGGGTCGGTCGCTGTCGAGTCCGTCTGGCTCGCCGGAGGCGTCGGGGGCGACGCCAGGATGAAGAACACCATTCCGAGACCGGCCAGGATTGCCAACACGGTGAAGCCGAGCTGGTAGCTGCCGGTCTGGTCGGCGAGGATGCCGGCCACCAGCGGGCCGCCCATCATCCCCATCATCACGATCAGCGACGAGACGCCCATGATCTGGGCGAACGCGGTCGAGCCGAAGTAGTCGGCCCGCAGTGCCTGCATCAAAGGCCCCCGAACCCCCCAGGCCAGCCCGTGGAAGGGGACGAAGAGCCAGATCATCCAGCGGGCGGTGGCATAGGTGAGCAACAGGAGCCCGACCATGTGGCCGATCATGGCCACCGACGCCAGCAACCGCTTGTTGACCCGGTCACCGAGCACGCCGCCTCCGATCTGGCCGACGAACTGCAGCAACGGCATGGCCCCGCCGACGAAGCTGGCCTGCTGGAGGGTGAAGCCCTGCTCGTTGGTCAGGTACAGGGCGAGGTGGGCGATGACCGCGCCGACGACGAGCAGCGCCGTCCCGTGGCCGAGCGAGATCATCCAGAACGCCCGGGTCCTGATCGCCTGGCGGGCGGTGAAGTGGACGTCGGACACACCCTCCGCCCTGATCCGGTCAGGCGGCAGGTCCCGCGGGTCGATGCCGTCGACGAACTCGCCCCGGTCCTCGGGTGTCGGTCCGAACAGCGAGCAGAGGGGCAGGGCGACGACGAGGATGATCAGGGCGCTCAGCGCTGCGGTCCAGCGCCAGCCGAAGGTCCGCAGCACCCACACGACGCCGGGGGTCACGATCCCGCCGATGGCGAACCCGGTACCGGACAGCGACAGCGCCTTGGCCCGGTGTCGCTCGAACCAGCGGACGGTGGCCGAGGTGATGCTGAGGAAGCCGGACAGGGAGGCCCCGACGGCGGCAAGGCCCATGGCGACGAAGAAGTGCCACAGCTCCTGGATCTGGCTGAGTCCGAGCATGCCGGCGGCCATGACGACAACGCCGAGCTGCATGATTCGCCTCGTGCCGTAGCGGTCGAGGGCCCAGCCCTGGACGGGACCGAGGAGGCCGCTCTCGGCCCGCATCAGCGAGAAGGCGAGCGAGAAGCTCGTCTTGCTCCAGCCGAACTGGCGCTCCAGCAACACGGCGTAGTTGCCGAACGCCTGGGTCAGCAGCGCGCTCTGGAACGCCTGGATCGTCGCCCCCGCCCCGACGAGCCGCCAGCCGTGGAACAGACGTCGTCTCGGCTCGCTCGCCGAACGGCGGCCGAGGAGTCGACCGCCGGCCGCGGTCCCGGTCACGAAGTGGCGGGGACGACGTCGGCGGCGTAGCACCGATCGGGGATCGACAGCTCGAACCGCTCGCAGTGGCCCTCGGCCGCCTCGCCGTCGACGAAACCGGGCACGGTGATCAGCCAGGCGCCGGGTGCAACCCCGGCGACGTCATCGGAGGCGACGACCTCGATGGGCTCGTGACCATCGGCCGCCAGCGCGTCGACGACGGCGATCAGCTCCCCCCAACGGGCCGGGTCGGCCGGGATGCGGGCGAGGTGGGCCCGGAAGCCGGCGTCGGGCTGGTCGTCGACGCCGACGAAGTCGACCACGTCGGTGTAGTCGGTGCCGTCGCTCGAGACGACCTCGACCTGCAGCCGGTGGCGACCGACCGGGGTGGCCAGGGTTGGGACGGTGGAGCTCACGTCGCCGAGTGGTTCGCCGTCGAGTACGAGCCGGAACGTGGCGTCGGCGGGCGCATTGTCGACGGCGATGGCGTAGCCGACGCCGGCGACCAGTGGGCCGGAGGTGGCGCCGTCGACGACGGCCGGGAGCGAACCTCCGGTGATGGCACCGCCGCCGTCGTCGTCGAGGGCGGGCAGCAGGAGGAACCAGGCGGCGGCACCGATCGCACCGCCGGCGATGATCACGGCGAGCAGCGCGGCGACGACGTCGCCGGCCGACCGGCGCCGTGGTGCGGTCCGGACGGGCGTCGGCTCGGCTTGGGTCTGCGGGAGCGTTGCCACCGAGGTGACCGCCTGCACCGCGGTCAGGTCGGGTTGGCTCGGCGGCGGCATTCCCCCGGTCGGGACGGCAGCCATCCCGACCGGCTCGACGGGGACGGTCGGGGCCTGGTCGACGGCCGGCGCCGAAACCGGGGCGACCGTCGGCGGGCGCAACGCCAGGGCGCCGTGGTCGTCGAGGAGCACGGCCAGCTCGTCGGCCATCTCGTCGGCGTCCTGGTAGCGGTCCTGTGGCAGTCGGGCGGTGGCTCGCCGGAACACCGCACCGAGGGCCGGGCTCATCCCGATCGACTCCGGGGCCGGCATCGGCTCGGACAGGATCCGCTTCATGACCGGCCAGACCGACTCGTCGGCCGGGTCGTAGTAGGGTGCACGACCGACGATCAGCTCGAAGATCGTCGAGCCGAGCGAGTAGATGTCGGCCGCCGGGGTCGGCTTGTGGCCCTCGAGCACCTCGGGGGCGGCGTGCACGATGCTGGCGTTGACGAGACCGGTGGTCGTCTGGTGTCCGCCTTCGATGCGGGCGATCCCGAAGTCGCCGAGGGCCGGCTCGCCGTAGGCCGAGATCATGATGTTTCCCGGCTTGACGTCGCGGTGGAGGATGCCGGCCCGATGGGCCACCGCGAGTGCCCGAGCGATCTTGACCATCGTGTCGACCACCTCGGGCACGGGCAGCACGCCGAGCCGGTCGAGGCGTTGGGCCAGCGAACCGCCGGACAGGTACTCCATCACCAGGTAGGCGCGACCGTTGCGGGTCAGGCCACCGTGGTGGACGGCGACGATGTGTGGGTGGTCCGAGACCGCCCCGATCGCGTGACACTCCCGCTGGAACCGGGCGTCGGCGTCCGGCTGCCTCGCCTGGCCCCGGAGGACCTTGACGGCAACCGGCCGGCGCAGGCTGAGCTGCTCGGCTCGGTAGACGTCGGCGAATCCGCCGCGGCCGATGTGTTCGGCCGGACCGATCCCTTCGATACCGAGATCTATGCCGAGTTCGTCATCAGCCACCGGTCGTGGTGCTGGTCGACGTCTCGGCCTCGCCCCCGTCGGTCATGGCGCCATCGTCGTCGGTCATCGCACCGTCGTCGGTCATGGCGCCGTCGTCGGTGCTCTCCGCGTCGCCGCCATCGGCCGGGGCGGCCGGTGCAGCCGACGGGCCCTGGTACTCGGACGGATCGAACGGCCGGGGGAAGCAGTCGTCTGGCACCGCAAGCCCGAACGATTCGCAGTAGGTGCCGACCGCAGCGGCATCGCCGAGATCGGGGACGAACAGGTTCCAGTAGCCGGGGGTGATCGGCAGGAGCTGGATGCCCTCGTGGCCGGCGGCCCGGAAGCCGTCGAACCGGCGGACGGCTTCGTCCCAGCCCTCGTTCAGGATGTCGACCGAGGCCAGGTTGGCCAGCGTGCCGGCGCCCGGGACCGAACCGAGCACGTAGACCTCGACCGGCGTCGACGAGGTGACGTCGGCGCCGTTGGTCACGTTGACCGAGAGGGTGTGCCGGCCCGGCGGGAGGATGAGGTCGGGCAGCACGGTGGCGGGCTCGCCCTGGGGTACGCCGTCGACGACGACCTGGAGCAGTGCCCCGGGGGCCTCGCCGGCCAGATCGATGCTGTAGGTGGCGGCGGGGTCGAGCGGGCCGGGTTCGACGCCGACGAGCGACAGGAGCGGCACGTCGAGCAGCGGCTCGTCAACGGGTGCGGCCTCGGCCTCCGGCGTCGCCGGCGCAGCCTCGATGGCCGTCGTTTCGGTCGTGACGTCGGTGGTCGCCGTGGCGTCGTCAGCCACCTCGGTGGTGCCGTCGTCACGGGTCAGCCACCAGGCCACGGCGGCGCCGGCCAACACGACGAGGGCGAGGGCGAGGCCGAGCAGTACCCGGTTCGGCTCCTTCGGCTTCACCGGCTGCTTGCGGCCGGCGAGCTTGATCTCGGTCTCCTGGAGGCGGTTGGCGGCGGCCGGGCGTCCGGCGCCACGGCCGGCCGATCCGAGGCCGGTCGGCTCGTCGAGCCCGCCGGCCCGTGGCCGGGTCGGGGCCACGGTGGTCGCCTCGTCGTTGCGGGCACCGCTCCAGCTCGGGAACGGGTCGCCGGACGGGCGGTCGTCGAGCGAGGGGAAGGCCGACGGGATGGCGGCGGTCTCGTCGACGTCGGTCAGCGCGTCGGCGAGCTGGTCGGCCTCGCCTCGGCCCGAGCGGGCGATGGCGCTGAGCCCGCCGTCGGCCTCGCTGCGATCGTCGAGCGGTCGACCGTTGCGCGCCTGGTCGACGCGACCGGCACCGGCTGCGGCCAGGGCCGACGGCATGGAACCGCCGAGGCTGCTCGGCGGCTCGTCGAAGACGCCACCGACGCCCGTGCCACCCGCAGCGCCGTTCCCGTTCTCGTCCGGCCAGTCGAGGCCGCGGCCCTCGGCGCGACCGCTCCTGGCGTCGACGACGCCGCCGGTGTCGGCGAGGGGGTCGGCGACCTGCGGGACCTCACCGGTCGGTTGCCGAAGCGGCGGCAAACCGAGGTCGCCGTCACCGTCGAGCCCGAGGCCGTCGGCCACGCCACCGAGGTCGGCGCGCCCGATGTGTCGACCGGGTCGGCCGTTCGGTCGGCCACCCATCACCGTCTCGTCCTCGGCGCCGGGGCGACGAGCGAGGCGCTGGTCCGAGCGACCACCGGCGGGGCGATCACCGAGTCCTGGCGGGCCCGACTCGATCCGGCGGATCTTGCGGCCGGTCAGCTCGCTGCGGGGATCGTCGGAGGCCTCGCCACCGTTGCGCCCGCCGAGCGAGCGACCCTGTCCGTTGCGGGCTCCGTTGTCGGACCGGGCTCCGGCACCGCGTGACGGTCGGTCGTCACCTTCGGTTCTGGCTCGCCACATGCTTCTGGGACCTCCCGGTCAGCGCAACCCGCCGCGCAGGGTCAGCATACCCATCTCGGCCTTGGTCCGGTGTTCGAACGCCCGACCAGGCGCCCGCGCGCCACACTCCGTGGGCGGAGGTCACGGCGGCTGCGGGTCGAGCATCGAGTCTGGCAAGCGTCCCCGTCGAAGGCAAGGCGCAGTCGCCAACGGCGCCCTCGAAGGCAAGGCGCGGGTCGACAGCCGCGCCCTCGAAGGCAAGGCGCGGGTCGCCAACGGCGCCCTCGAAGGCAAGGCGCGCGGTCGCCAGCCGCGCCCTCGAAGGCAAGGCGCGGGTCGACAGCCGCGCCCTCGAAGGCAAGGCGCGCAGTCGCCAGCTGCGCCCTCGAAGGCAAGGCGCGGGTCGACAGCCGCGCCCTCGAAGGCAAGGCGCGCAGTCGCCAGCTGCGCCGCCGGCCGGCCGGGAACGGGCGTCGGCGACGGTCCGATTCGCCGCCGATCGGACCGCCGCGTAGCGTCGGGTCCATGACCGATCCGGCCAACGACGGGCCGCGGCCGCCGTCGCCGACGCACCGCCACGCCGTCAGCTACATCGACAAGTCGCGGGAGTACTACGCCGCCAGCGGCTACGACCGGCCCTACCGATGGGCCACCAACACCGACGCCCCGTTCACCCCGCTCGCCGGACCGCTGGCATCGGCCACGGTCGGGCTGGTCACCACGAGCAGCCTGGTCGCCGACGACGGCGACGGGCCCGCAGACGAACCGAAGCGGGTGTACGCCGCCCCGACCGACCCGGCCCCGGAGCGGATGTTCACGATGGACCTGTCGTGGGACAAGCAGGCGACCAACACCGACGACGTCGAGACGTTCCTCCCCATCCGCCGACTTCGCGAGCTCGAGGCCAGCGGCCGGATCGGGCGCCTGGCCGACCGGTTCTACGGAGTGCCGACGGAGTACAGCCAACGCCGGACCGCCGAGGACGCCGTTGCGATCGAGCAGTGGTGCCGGGAGGACGACGTCGATGTCGTCCTCCTCGTGCCCCTCTGACCCGTCTGCCACCAGACCGTGAGTCTGGTCGCCCGACACCTCGAGGCCGCCGGCATCCCGACGATCGTGATCGGCAGCGGGCGCGACATCGTCGAGCAGTGCGGTGTCGCCCGGTTGCTCTTCGTCGACTACCCACTCGGCAACCCGTGCGGCAAGCCGGGCGACGTCGACGACCAGCGTCGGATCGTCGGCCTCGCCCTCGACGTGCTCGAGGGGGCGTTCGCCGCCCGCACGACGGTCCAGGCCCCGGCGGTCTGGTCGGACGACAACGGTTGGCGAGACGACTACATGGCGGTCACCGCGGAGAACGCAGCCGAGCTGCTCGCCGCCGGGGCAGCCAGGCGACGGGACCAGGCGGCAGCAAAGCTCGCACGGGCCCGCGGCGGCTGACCCGACCGGCAGGATCGAGCGGGCCAGCATCGTCTGACGGTTGCGGTGTCCGTCGGACGGCGGTGCCCCGGTGACCGGAGCCGCGGCGCTACGGTGCCAACCGGTGATCGAGCGAGTGGTGGTGGCGTGTGGCGTCGTGGCCGCAGTGGCCACCGGCGCGCTGGTGGTCGGCACCGGGATCGCGGCCGCCACGCCGACCCGGACCGACGACGCCGCCGCCGCCGCCGAGCACGATGCCCGCCTCGCCCCGCCGGGCGACACGGTTCGGGTGGTGATGACCGAGCTCCGACCGTTCGTCGAGGACCGGGACGGACGCCCCGCCGGGTTCTACGCCGAGATCTGGTCGGTGGTGGCGGCGGAGTTGGGTGTCGAGGTCGACGTGCTCTGGGTCGACGAGTTCGGCGAGCTGTTGACGACCATCGACGAGGACCGGGCGGACGTCGCCGTCGCCCCGCTGACCCCGAGCGCCACCCGGGTCCCGGACTACGACTTCACCTCGTCGGTGGTGGCGTCGGGCCCGCAGCTGGCCTACCACGAGCGGATCGCCGAGTCGGCGGGACTGCTCGACGCCGTCTGGTCACCGCCGGTCCGCCGGATCCTGCTCGCGGCGCTGGCCGGCCTGCTCGTGCTGGCCCACCTCATCTGGTTGGTCGAACGCGGCCGGACCGCCGATGGGGCTGCCGGCGATGCAGACGGCGACGGCAACCCGGACGGAGACTTCAGCCCGACCTACCTCCGGGGCATCTGGGACGGGTTCTGGTGGGCGACGGTCACCGTGACGACGGTCGGCTACGGCGACAAGGCGCCGCGCTCGGTCGGCGGTCGGGCCATCGCCCTCCTGGCGATGCTGCTGAGCCTGTTCCTCGTCGGGGCGTTCGTCTCGCAGATCACCGAGATCCTGCAGGCCGCCCGGTCCGAGCCACCGGTGAGCAGCCTGGCCGATGTCGACGATCGCCCGGTCGGTGTCGTCGAGGGCAGCAGCTTCGCCCGCTACGTCGCCGAGCGGGGGGTGACCACCGTCGGCTTCCCCAGCCAGGGCGCGCTGCTCGATGCGGCGGCCGCCGACGAGATCGACCTGGTCGTCTCCAACCCGTTCGCACTGGCCACCGCCGGTCGGGACCGGGGACTCGAACCGGTCGGCGACGTCTTCTACACCGAGTTCGAGGCGTTCGGCTTGGCCAAGGGCTCGCCGTGGCGCGAGCCGATCAACCAGGTGCTGGCGGAACTCCACGCCGACGGTGAGATCGACGCCATCATCGGCCGCTGGATCGATCGGTAGGGACCGGCGCAGCAGCTCAGCGGCGCACGAACCGGCTGACGGCCTCGATGTGGGAGGTGTGACCGAACAGGTCGAGCACCGTGACCCGGTCGAGCGTGTACCCCCGCTTGTCGAGCAGCTTGGCATCGCGGGCGAGCGAGGCCGGATCACACGAGACCAGTGCGACGAGCTGGGCCCCGGTGGCGGCCAGCGTGTCACACCCGCCGGCTCGGAGGCCGGCACGAGCCGGGTCGACGATCGCCGCGCCGACCGGTTCCGCCGCCCACCGCTCGAACCGTTCGTTGATCACCCGTCCGTGGGGGCGGAGGTTCCAGGTGGCGTCGGCGACGGCCGACGGGTCGGATTCGACCCCGACCACCAGGCGCCCGATGCCGGCCAGGGCGCCGAACAGCCCGACCCCGCAGTAACCGTCGAGCAGCGTGCCCTCGGCGTCGGCGACGGCATCGCCGGCCAGCTCGGCCAGCGCCCTCGCCCCGTCGGGGCGGCACTGGAAGAACGAGCGGGCCGAAATCTGCAGGCGGAGCCCGGCGAGCTCCTCGTGGTAGTGGGGTCGGGCACCGGCGTCGAGCTCGTCGATCCCGACCACCTTGACGCCGTCCGGTACGACGACCCCGTCTGCGGTCGGGTCGACGACGACCAGCCGCTCCCCGGTGTTGGCCCCTGCCCGGACCACCACCTCGGTGGCCGAGCCGAACCGGCCGTCGACGAGGAGCTCCGCGACCAGCGGGTGGGCGATCTCGCACTGCTCGACGGTGACGGGATCGTGGCTGGCCCGCCGTCGATAGGCCGCTCGCCCGTCGACGACGGCGGCCCGCACGGTGGTCCGGTAGCCGTCGGCCGGCAGCTCCGGGCCGTCGACGATGTCGATGCCGGAGGCCTCGGGGTCGAGACCGCCGAGCCGGCGGAGGCAGTCGGCCACGATGTCGCGCCGCAGCGTCGACTGACGAGCCGGTGCGACGTGTTGCCAGTCGCACCCACCACACGCGTCGGCGACGTGCGGACAGGCCGGCTCGACCCGATCGGGCGAGGCCTCGACGACGTGGAGCAGCGCGGCCTCGATCCGGTTGCGGTGCTCGACCTCGGCACGCACCAGCACGCGCTCACCCGGGACGGCGCCCGGCACGAACACCACCCGACCGTCCGGGCCGTTTCCGATGGCGGCGCCACCGGTCGCCACCCGGTCGACGGTCAGCTCGAAGGCGGGACCATCGGACGACCCGTGCCCGTGCCCGTCCGCAGCGACGTCGCCGGTGCCGGTGGCGTCTACCTGGTCGCGGCTCGGTGCTGGCATCCTGTGAGCGTATGCCGAGCCCCGCACACGACCACCAGGCCCCGGGCACCGCTGCCGTCGACGATGCCGGGCGCAGCCGTCCGGCCGAGTCCCCGCCCCGGGTCCTGATCGCCCCCTCCGTCCTCCCGGCCGACTTCGCCCGCCTCGGTGACGAGTGTCAGGCCCTGGAGAAGGCCGGCGTCGATCGGATCCAGTTCGACGTCATGGACGGCCGGTTCGTCCCCAACCTCACGTTCGGGCCGGACGTCATCGCCTCGGTCCGCTCGACGGTGTCGGTGCCGTTCGAGGCCCACCTGATGATCGAGGAGCCCGACCACCTCATCCCCCGCTTCGTCGAGGCCGGCTGCCAGCTGATCATCGTGCACGCCGAGGCCTGCGTGCACCTGCACCGGACGCTGTCGCTGATACGCGAACTCGATGCTGCGGCCGCCGTCGCCCTGAACCCCCACACCCCCGTCGACACCGTCGCCTCGGTGACCGACCTGCTCGACATGGTGCTGGTGATGACGGTCAACCCCGGTTTCGGAGGCCAGGCCTACCTGGCGAGCATGGAGCCGAAGATCGAGGCGACCCGGTCCCTGCTCGATGGGGCCGACCACTGGATCGACCTCGAGGTCGACGGCGGGATCTCCCCGTCGACGATCGCCGGAGCGGCCGGGGCCGGGGCCAACGTGTTGATCTCGGGCTCGTCGCTGTTCGGCCACCCGGACGGTCTGGCCGCCGGGGTGACCGAGTTGCGTCGCCTGGCCGTCGGGGCCTGGGACCGCCGGACCGGCCGGGTCTGACGACCGACGGTCAGGCCGAGCGATCGGGCCCGGCCGCCGCCTGCCGCCTAGTCGTCGCTGTCGTCGTCGCTGTCGTCGCCCGTGGCCGCGGTCAGCTGACCGGCCTGGGAGATGACGTGGTCGAACAGGCCGTACTCGCGGGCCTCCTCGGCGCTGAACCAGCGGTCACGGTCGGAGTCCTCGATGATCCGCTCGACGTCCTGGCCCGAGTGCTGGGCGATCAGCTCGGCCATCTCCCGCTTGATCTTGATCAGGTTCTCGGCCTGGATGGCGATGTCGGTGGCTTGGCCCTGGACGCCGGCACTCGGCTGGTGCATCAGGATCCGGGCGTGGGGAAGGGCGAACCGCTTGCCCGGGGCGCCGGCGGTCAGGAGGAACTGGCCCATCGAGGCACCGAGCCCGAGGCAGACGGTGGCGACGTCCGGCTTGACGAACTGCATCGTGTCGTAGATGGCCATGCCGGCCGTGACCGAACCGCCGGGCGAGTTGATGTAGAGCCAGATGTCCTGGTCGTCGTCCTGGCCGGCCAGGTAGAGGATCTGGGCGGCGAGGGAGTTGGCGATCGTGTCGTCGACCTGCTGCCCGAGGAAGACGATGCGCTGCCGCAGGAGCTGCTGGAAGATGTCGAACCCGAAACCGGTGGTGGGGACCTCGGCGGTGGGCAGCGACAGTGGCGGTACTGGGCTTGTCATATCGCTCAATCTACCGCCGCCACAGCGGCTACGGTGGAACGGGGAGACGGCAGTCTCACCGGACAAACGCTCGCCAGACATGCGGCGCCCGGCTCGGTGCCGAGCCGCCGGGAGGCGAGCCAGACCCTGCGGACGTGGCGGAATTGGCAGACGCACCAGGTTTAGGTCCTGGCGCCCTTCGGGGCTTGGGAGTTCGACTCTCCCCGTCCGCACCGACGAACCTCGGCCCGCCATCGGTCGGCCCGGACCGCGCAACCTCAGGCGAGACGATCGAGCAGAGCGGTCAGCGCCCTGGCCCGGTGGCTGAGCGCCTGCTTCTCATCGAGCGCCATCTCGGCGAACGTCCGGCCGTCTCCCTCGACCGGGACGAACAGTGGGTCGTAGCCGAACCCCCGCTCGCCCCGGACCGCATCGGCGATCACGCCCTCGACCCGGCCATCGGCCAGCAGCGACGACCCATCCGGGCGGACGAGGGCGACGACCGTCCGGAACTCGGCCCGCCGAGCGGCGCCCTCCACCCCGCTCAGCTCGTCGAGGAGCTTGGCCCGATTGGCCTGGTCGTCGGCATCGGGTCCCGCATAGCGGGCGGTGCGGACACCCGGTCGACCGCCGATGGCGTCGACGAACAGGCCCGTGTCGTCGGCCAACGCGGCGGCGCCGGTGCTGGCCGAGACCTCGACGGCCTTCTTGATGGCGTTGGCCTCGAGCGTGTCGCCGTCCTCGACGGTGTCCGGGAGGTCGGCCGGCCGGGCCATGACCCGGTAGCGGTCGCCGAGCAGATCGATCAGCTCGGCGACCTTGCCCGGGTTGCCGGTGGCCAGCACGAGCGCCGCCAGCGGGGCGGCGCCGTCACCGTCGTCGGCCATGTCAGTCGCGGCCGGGCCGGGGTGGAGGCGGGGTCGACACCGCATCCCGCTGGCGCTCGACGATCGTGGCGATGCCACCCGAGGCCAGGCCGAGGAGCTCGTCGAGCTGGCCCCGGCCGAAGACGGCCCCCTCGGCGGTCCCCTGGACCTCGACGAAGGAGCCCGAGCCGGTCATCACGATGTTCATGTCGACCTCGGCGCCGGCGTCCTCGACATAGGGGAGGTCGAGCCGGCACTGGCCGTCGATGATGCCGACCGACACCGCGGCGCAGTGGTCGGTCAGCGGGTGCTCGGCCAGCTCACCGGCGTCGACCAGGCGGGCCAGCGCGTCGTGCAGGGCGACCCAGCCGCCGCAGATCGATGCGGTCCTGGTCCCGCCGTCGGCCGACAGCACGTCGCAGTCGACCGTGATCGAGCGCTCGCCCAGCAGCTCCATGTCACAGACGGCACGCAGGCTCCGCCCGATCAGGCGCTGGATCTCCTGGTCGCGGCCCGAGGTCCGTCGGCGGATCCGCTCGGGGCTCGAGCCGGGGAGCATGTTGTACTCGGCCGTCACCCAGCCCTTGCCGGTGTCGCGCATCCACCGGGGGACATCACCCTCGATCGACACGGTGCAGAGCACGCGGGTCCGACCGAAGCCGACGAGCACCGATCCGTCGGCCATGTCGGTGAAGTCGCGTTGGAAGCTCACGGGGCGCAGTTCGTCGACGGCTCGTCCGTCTGGTCTCATACTCGTTGCCTTTCCTCTGAGGTGGTCGTGGCGTCGTGCCCGTTGCGGCCCGTCGCCCGGTCGGTCGCGGCGTTCCAGCGCTCGGCGTCGATGAGCTCGGGCCCGAGCAGCCGGCTCCCGAGCTCGGTGAAGGCCCGGATGTCGCCAGACGTGATGAAGCGGTGTCGTCCAACACGATCGGCGTCCGGATGACGCAGGTCCAGCTCGTCGAGCAGTGCGGCGAGCGCGAAGGCGGTCTCGTCCGCCGACGAGACGAGCACAACGCCACGGCCGACGATGTCGCCGATGACCCGACCGAGGTACGGGTAGTGGGTGCAACCGAGCAGGAGGGCATCGATCCCGGTGCGGAGCAGCGGTTCGAGCAGACGCCCGGTCAGGATCTCGATCTCGGGACCGCTCACCACCCCACGCTCGACGAACTCGACCAGACCGGGGCAGGGGCACGACACGAGCTCGGCGCCGGGGGCCAGACGGGCGACGGCGTCGTCGTAGGCGCCCGAGTCGATGGTGCCGACGGTGCCGATCACCCCGAAGCGACCGGAAGACGAGGCCTGCACGACCGCCGCCACCCCGGGGTCGATCACCCCGATGACCGGGACCGGCAGCTCGGCGGCCAGGTCGTCGAGGGCTGCCGCCGTCGCCGTGTTGCAGGCGACGACGACGAGCTTCACGTCGTGGGCTTCGACGAGGTGGTCGGCGATCTCGCGAGCGAAGCCACGTACCTGCTCCTGGGGGCGGGGACCGTAGGGGTAGCGACCGGTGTCGCCGACGTACACGAGGTCCTCGGCGGGGAGCAGGTCGATGGTTGCCCTGGCCACGGTCAGCCCGCCGAATCCGGAGTCGAACATTCCGATCGGTCGGGCGGGCACCGGGCAGAGGCTACCGGGCCGCCTTGGCCGTCGTTGCCCGTTGCTGCCGACCCGGCCGACGGCGAAGATGGGCCGATGACCGTCATCGGCTTCCTCCATCCGGGCTCCATGGGAGCCACCCTGGCCGCAACCGCCGACGCCACCCGCCTGTGGGCCGGCGACGGCCGCTCGGCGGCGACGCGGGAGCGGGCCGAGGCGGCCGGCCTCGTCGATGCCGGTGACCTCGCCGAGTTGTGCCGGCGCAGCGACGTCATCGTGTCGATCTGCCCGCCGGCGGCTGCCGTCGAGGTGGCCGAGTCGGTGGTGGCCACGGGTTTCGACGGCCCCTACGTCGACGCCAATGCGATCGCGCCGGCGACGGCTGCACACATCGGCGGCCTGGTCGGCCAGCGCTACATCGACGGTGGGGTGATCGGTCCGCCGGCCAGGCGACCGGGGACGACGCGCCTCTATCTCTCGGGGCCGGGATCGACGGAGCTGGCAGCTCGATGGGCCGGGTCGGCCCTCGACGTCGTGGCGCTGTCGGAACGCCCGGGCGACACGGCCGCATCGGCGCTGAAGATGGCGTATGCCGGCTGGACCAAGGGCTCGAGCGCGCTGCTGCTCGCAATCAGTGCCATGGCGGAGCGCTCGGGCGTCCTCGACGCGCTGCACGCGGAGTGGAACCTCTCACAGCCCGGTCTCGTCGAGCGGTCGGCTGGGACGGCGGCGGGCTCCGGGCCGAAGGCGTGGCGGTGGGTTGGGGAAATGGCGCAGATCGCAGCGTCGATGGACGCGGCCGGACTCCCGGCGGGATTCCACGAAGGAGCCGGCGAGGTGTTCGAGCAGTTGGCCGATTTCAAGGACGGCCCGGGACCGGATCTGGCCGATACGCTGGCCGCGCTGCTCGACTCGTCAGGAACCTCCTGAACTGGCCCGATGCCGCTGTCGCTCCCTGGCCACGCGGCCAGGAGGATGTCGTTCTTTCTCGACATGAATCGCAGCGATTGGCTGGAACATTCTCCGCTCATATGAGAATATGACGGACTGGTTTCGTGAGAAATGTTTGCATTCGGGTGCTTCCATTATCTTGACATTCGTGCCTAAGCTCGTCCCGTGCATGGCGCAGAGCTGGTCGAACTGAACGAGGCGGCCCGAGCCTTCGGCGTCTCGCAGGCCACGCTCGAGGGGCGGTTGGTCGGCGGGGCGGTCCCCGAGGCCGTCCGCAACGAGGACACCTGGGCCCTGCCGGTGGCGGCCCTGGCCGCCATCGCCCAGCGGGAGGGATGGTCGCTCGACCTCACGAACGATCGTGGTGTGGTCGCCGACGTGCCCGAGCACCTCGACCGCTACATCTCCGAGACGCTGGCGGCCCACGCTGCGGTGGTGCTGGCCAAGACCCAGGCGACGGCGGCACGAGCCGAGACGGAGCAGATCACCCGCCGACTGCGGGCCGCAGCCGAGACGCTCGACGCCGAGCGAGCCGAGCGGGAGCGGGCCGCCGCCGAGCTCGACGAGATCCAGGCGGTCAACGCCGAGCTCGACAAGCAGCGGGCCGTCGCCGAGGCCAGGACCGAGGAGATCCGCCAGCAACTGGCCCACGAGCGGGCCCAGCGCTCGTTCCTGGCCCAGCGCATCGGCTCGCTCGAACGTGAGCGCGACGACCTGCACGGTGCGCTCGGGTGGATCGCCCGGCGCCGGCTACGGCGAACGGGTGACGTCGCCCCCGGGCCCGAGGGGTGGAACGTCAGACCCCGGGCCGCCGACCGGCGTCGTCGCGCCACCAGCTGAGGACCGCTCGGGGCACCGGCGTCGGGGTGACGGCCGGGGCGGCGACGACGCAGGTCAGAAGTAGATCACGTCGTCGAGGCGCTCGGCGATCTCGTCGATCGGCTCGGTGTAGGCACCTGTGGACAGGTACTTCCAGCCGGCGTCACACACCACGAAGACGATCACGCCCTCGTCGATCCGCTCGGCCACCTTGGCCGCCCCGGCGAGGGCTGCACCGCTGCTGATGCCGGCGAAGATGCCGGCCTCGGACACGAGCCGGCGGGTCCACGTCAACGACTCGACCGGGCGGACGATCCGCTTGCCGTCGAGCAGCTCCATGCCTCCCCACCGCTCGAACACCGGGGGCACGTAGCCGTCGTCGAGGTTGCGCAGCCCCTCGACCCGCTCACCGCTCGGCGGCTCGACGGCGTAGACCTTGACGTCGGGCTTGTGCTCCTTCAGGAAGCTGCCGACGCCCATCAGGGTTCCGCTGGTCCCGAGGCCGGCGACGAAGTGGGTGATCTCGGGGACGTCCTCGAGGATCTCCGGTCCGGTCCCGGAGTGGTGGGCCGCGGGGTTGGCCTCGTTGCCGTACTGGTAGAGGAAGACCCACTCGGGGTGCTCAGCCGCCAGCTTCTCGGCCCGGCGGACCGCCCCGTTCGACCCCTCCTCGCCGGGGGAGTCGATGATCTCGGCCCCGTAGGCCTCGAGCAGTTGCCGCCGCTCGACGGTCACGTTCTCCGGCAGCACGATCTTCAGGTGATAGCCCCGGATCCGGGCGATCATGGCCAGGGCGATGCCGGTGTTGCCGGACGACGGCTCGAGCAGCACCGATCCCGGTTGCAGCTCCCCGGCGGCCTCCGCCGCCTCGATCATCCCGAGCGCGATCCGGTCCTTGACCGAGCCGGCCGGGTTCTGGCCCTCGAGCTTGGCCAGGATCCGCACCCGTGGATTGGGGCTGAGCTGGGAGACGTCGACGATCGGCGTGTTGCCGACGAGCTCGGCGACCGAGGCGACGACCGCCATCGTCGTGACGATGCCCCGCTACTGGCCGCCGGCGACGGCGGGCAGGATGGCCAGCTCGTCACCCTCGGCCAGCGGGGTCTCCAGGCTCTCCAGGAACCGGATGTCCTCGTCGTTCAGGTAGATGTTGACGAACTTGCGGACCGAGCCCTCGTCGTCGACGAGGTTCGATCCGAGCGCCGGGTAGTCCTCGATCAGCCGATCGACGACGTCGCCGACGGCGGCGCCGGCGACAGCGATCTTCGACTGGCCGCCGGCGGCGGGTCGGAGCACGGTTGGCAGACGGACGGACACGGTGACCATGACGGAACCTCCTGAGGGGATCTCGACCCCTCTCCATCGGCTACCCGGTGGGCCGGAGGTCGAAACCTAGAAACCTGATCCGATAACTAAGGATTCTAGAAGGACAACCCCACCGGCTCTTCGTGAATTCCGCCACCGGTGTCGATCTTGAAGCTGTGGAGCTCGGGGTACCCCGAGGCCAGGCTCACGATCACCCAGTGCCAATCGGGCGGAACCAGCGGTTTCGTCGCCTCGGCCACGTCGGTCGGCGATGGGTAGGCGACCGTGTGGGTGTGGGAGTGCATCACCCCGATGATGTCGAGTCCGTCGTCGTCAGCGGCCAGTGCCGCCTTTGCGTACTGGTTGCCGTCGAGCCGGTAGATCCGAGACGAGCGGGCCTCGTTGTCGATGGCCACGAACCGCTCGACCCGATCCCCGCCGGCCGGCCCGATCAGCAGGCCGCAGCCCTCGAGCGGGTAGGCATCCCACGCGGTGGCCAGCATCTGGAGCCAGTGGAGTCGGTCGAGCTCGAGCACGACGCGAACCCTACCGGCCGGCCGGGCACCCGGACGAGCCGCACCGAGACCGCCGCTACGCTTGGACCGATGGCCGTGAACATGGTCGCCACCAACAAACAGGCCAGACGCAACTTCGAGATCTCCGAGACCCTCGAGGCCGGGATCGTGCTCCGGGGCAGCGAGGTGAAGTCGCTGCGGGAGTCGAACGTCCAGATCAGCGAGTCGTACGCCCGCTTCGAGCGGGGCGAGCTCTGGCTGGTCGGGCTCCACATCTCGCCCTACACCCGAGCGAGCACCCACGTGCTGCCCGACCCGACCCGCAAACGCAAGCTCCTCCTGCACCGGGCCGAGCTCGACCGGCTCAACTCCAAGGTCGACCAGGAGCATCTGAGCCTGGTGCCGATGGCGCTCTACTTCAAGGACAGCCGGGCCAAGGTCGAGCTCGGCCTCGGGCGGGGCCGCAAGACGGTCGACAAGCGCCAGCTGATCGCCAAGCGCGATGCCGATCTGGAGGCCAGACGGGCGCTCGCCCGCCGCAACCGACGGTGACACCGGCCGCGATGCGCCGCGATCGACGGTGAGCCTCGGACGGACCGTCCCACGCCACGGTGACGCCGGGCGTCATCGCCGGCGATCCCGGTCGGGTATGCTGGTGGACCCCTGGGTCACCGGTCCGGGCCGCTCCTTGACAACGCGATCCACAGCCAGCTGGACCACCAGCTGAGCCACCTTCGATCTTCCACCGACCCCTCGCGGCCTCGCCGGACGAGTGGTCGGTCACCTCTCGGGGCTGATCGGTTTCGACGCCGAGATGGGAAGTCGTCTGTGCGGCCCGAGTTGCTCAGACTCGTGAAACGGGGCATTCACAGAAGCGGCACAACTAAGGCTGACTTCGCTCTCGCTGCCTAGTTTCCACTAGGTGACCTGAGCAAACCGCGAGCCGGAAGGCCACGCGGGGCCAGATCCTTGCAGCCCGGCAACAGAAGCAGGGATGGACGGCGGGAGAGACCGCTGACAGCAGGCAAAGACCGCTGACCCTCGGGAAAGACCGAGCGGCAGGCCCCCTCGGGGGCAACCGACCCGGCGGTGCAGCAGCCGTAGAAGCTGTCTCTCGGGAATGGTCGTAGCGCGGGCGATGACCCCTCGACGGACGGGGGTTCGATTCCCCCCAGCTCCACGAACGGGGACCGGGGTCGGTGCGGCCGGCGAACGACCGCCGTCGCACCCCCCGGTCGCACCCGTCCCCGCCTGGGCAAGGGTTCCCGCCGAGGGGCGCGGAACCCCGCTGACCTGGGGTTACGTGTGGCACGGTCACCGACGGGTCGCGTTGCTCATGTGCTCCTTTCCGTGCAAGCTGTAGCCCATGACCTCCGTCGAACCGCTGATCGGCGAGTCCAGACCGGGCCTCGCCATCGGCGGAGGGGTGCTGGCCGGACTGCTGACATTGGCCCTGATCAGCGTCGTCCTGATCGCCATCGGCGGTGAGGATGACGGCGCAGCGGCAGACGAGCGACCCCAGGCCGGCGACCCCATCGACCTGGCCGGGCTGGCCGCCGGCGACTGCATCGACCCGGGGAGTGGGGCCGGCGGTCCCGTCGTCCTGCAGGATTGCGCCACCGCGCACGACGCCCAGGTCACGGCCCGGCTCCCGTTCCCCGAGACCGACGGCGACTACCCGGGTGCCGACCAGCTCAGCCTGTGGGTCGGGCGGCAATGCGAGACCGCAGCCGACGCCTACCTCGGCGCTCCCCTGCTGTCGACCGTCCTCGAGGCCGACTCGATCCTGCCCGACTTCGAGGACTGGGCCGCCGGTGACACCAGCGTCACCTGTTACGTCTCCCGCCTCGACGACCTGGAGCTGACCGGCTCGGTCGATGGCCGGGCCGCCGAGCTGGCCAGGGGGACCCAGGTCCCGGTCGCCCGGCTGATGGTCGGCGACTGCTTCGTCCCGGCCGGCGACGTGGGGAGCTACGAGCTCAACAGCAACAGCCAGGTCGAGCTCGTCGACTGCGATGCGAGCTACAACGGCGTCTTCTTCGGTCGAGGCGCCCTCGATGCACCGGTGTCCGGCGCAGCCTTCCCGGGCGACACCGAGGTCGGCCAGCTGACCAGCGAGCGCTGCAGCATCCTGTTCCGGGAGGCCTTCGGGCAGGACGCCGACGGGTTCAACTACCGGTACTGGCGCCCGAACCAGCAGAGCTGGAACCTCGGCGACCGGGAGATCCTGTGTGCCATCCTCGACGCTGAGCCGCTCAGCGGCGCCTTCGATCCGGTCGAGTTCCTGCCCTTCTTCGAGCTGGCCACCGGCGACTGCTTCCACCTCGGGCCCGAGGAGACGTCGCTGTCGCTCGGGCTCGACGACCAGGTCAGGACCGTCGACTGTCAGGTCAGCCACGCCGGTCAGATGATCGGCAGCGGCCGGTTGACGACCGAGGACGGTGCCCCCTATCCGGGCGAGGAGGACGTCGAGCAGGCGGCCGGGGCCGCGTGTGAGCAGCTGTTCGAGGACTTCGTCGGGATCTCGCCGTTCGAGTCCGAGCTGGTCAACTTCCCGTTCTGGTACCCGAACGAGGCCGGCTGGGAACAGGGTGACCGGCGCTACGCCTGTGCCTTCGTCGACGACGTCGAGCGCATCGGCTCGCTCGAGGGCGCCGGGGTCTGACCGGCCCGACCCGGACGGTCGGGCCACACCGATCGAGACCGCCTCAGGAGAACTCCGGCTCCTCCCACCAGGGGAAGATGTCGGGACTGTCCTCCGACGGGCGCAGCGTCCACGACGGGTCGCGCTTCTCCAGGAAGCTGGTGACGCCCTCCCTGGCGTCGGCCATCGCCCCGAGCGACTGGATGGCCCGGGAGTCGGCCCGGTGGGCCTGCATCGGGTGGTCGAACGTCAGGCCGCGCCACAACATCTGGCGGGTGAGGGCCACCGACACCGGCGCCGACTGCACGGCGATCTCGGACGCGATGGCCCTGGCCCGATCGAGCAGCTCGTCGTCCGGCACCACCTCGACCAATCCGCCACGACCGGCCTCGGCCGCATCGAAGACCCGCCCCGAGTAGCACCACTTGGCGGCTTGGCTGATGCCGACCACCCGCGGGAGGAACCAACTCGAACAGGCTTCGGGCACGATCCCCCGCCTGGCGAACACGAACCCGATCCTGGCGCTCTCCCCCGCCAGCCGCACGTCCATCGGCAGCGTCATCGTGATCCCCACCCCGACCGCCGGACCGTTGATGGCGGCGATGATCGGTTTCGTCAGCTCGAAGATGCGGAGGCTGACCGTGCCGCCACCGTCTCGATTGGTGCGCTCGGTCGGGCGGCCGCGGGCCCCGGCGTCGAAGGTGTCGCCGCCCGCGCCGAGGTCGGCGCCGGCGCAGAAGCCACGCCCGGCCCCGGTCACGACGACCGCCCGCACGGCGTCGTCGGCGTCGATCTCGTCGAACAGACCGAGCAACTCCCGGCGCATCACGTCGTTGAAGGCGTTCAGGCGATCGGGTCGGTTGAGGGTGATCGTGGCAACGCCACCGTCCACCTCGTACAGCAGGGTCTCGTAGGTCATCCCCGGGTTTTACTACGACCCCGCCGGCCGACCCGAAAACCCTCTACCGTCACCGGGGACGGTGAACCCGCCGAGCAAGCAAGGAGCGCCCGTGCCCGACAGCCATCCAACGCCGGACGAGGCCATCGCCGATCTCGGCGTCATCGGCCTTGCCGTGATGGGCCAGAACCTGGCCCTCAACTTCGCCGACCACGGTCGCACCGTGGCCGTGCACAACCGCTCGGTCGGGGCGATCGACGAGCTGATGACCGGCCCGGGTGCCGGCAACGAGCGCCTCGTGCCCTGCGTCGAGCTCGGCGACCTGGTTCGCGCCATCAAGCGCCCACGTCGGATCATGCTGATGATCAAGGCCGGTCCGCCGGTCGATGCCGTCATCGCCCAGCTGGCGCCGCTGCTCGACGAGGGCGACGTGATCATCGACGGCGGCAACTCCCGCCACGACGACACCGAGCGTCGGGTCGGCGAGGTGGCGGCGCTCGGCTTCCGCTTCGTCGGCGCCGGCGTCTCGGGCGGTGAGGAAGGTGCGAGGAACGGTCCGTCGATCATGCCGGGCGGCGATCCCGGGGCCGAGGACCTGGTCGTGCCGATGCTGCGAAGCGTCGCCGCAGTGGCACGCGATGGCCGACCGTGCGCCGACTGGCTCGGCCAGGGTGGCTCCGGCCACTTCGTCAAGATGGTCCACAACGGCATCGAGTACGGCGACATGCAGGTGATCGCCGAGGCCTATTCACTGATGCTGGCCCAGGGTCGCTCCCACGCCGAGATGGCCGAGACCTTCACCACCTGGGGCGAGGGTTTGCTCGACTCGTACCTCATCGACATCACCGCCGAGATCCTGGCCACCAACGACGACGACGGCGAGCCGCTGGTCGAGAAGATCCTCGACGTCGCCGGCCAGAAGGGCACGGGCCGGTGGACCGTGATCTCGGCCATGGAGTTGGCTCAGCCGGTGACGCTGGTCGGCGAGGCGGTCAACGCCCGCATCCTGTCGTCGATGAAGGACCAGCGGGTGGCGGCGGCCTCGGTCCTGTCAGGACCCGGCGGCGAGATCGCACCGGACGCCTTCTCCATCGACGACCTCCGCGACGCCCTGTACGGAGCCAAGGTCGTGTCGTACGCCCAGGGCTTCCTGCTCCTGGCCGATGCGTCCCGTGAGCTCGGTTGGGGACTCGACCTGTCGACGGTGGCCTCGCTGTGGCGCGCCGGCTGCATCATCCGGGCTGCGCTGCTCGAGGACATCATGGCCGCGTTCACCGCCATGCCGGAGCTCGACTCGCTGCTCGTCGACCCGACGTTCGCCGGCCGGCTCGACCAGGTCGGCGACGGCTGGCGCCGGGTCGTCACCGCCGCCGTCGCTGCCGGCATCCCGGTCCCGGCCTACACCAGTGCGCTCGCCTTCTACGACGGCTACCGGCGGGCGGCTGGCCCGGCCAACCTCATCCAGGCCCAGCGCGACTACTTCGGTGCCCACACCTACGAGCGGGTCGACCGGGAGCGGGGTCAGTGGTTCCACACCGACTGGACCGGTAGCGGCGGCGACACCACCTCCGGCAGCTACAACGCCTAGCTGTACCTGGCCGCCGGCCGGCGACGGGCACTCAGCGGGCGGTGGCCCCGACCGGCGGGTCGGCCAGCAGCTTCTCGATCTCGCGGCATCGCACCGGATCCATCGTGCGCCACGCCGCCAGGTAGCCGTAGTGGTCGAGCAGGTTGACCGTCCGTTCACCCTCGACCAGCAGATCGATCACGGCCGGCGACACCATCGCCGGGTGGGCGACCCCGCAGGCGTTGGCCAGCTGCAACAGCTCGTGGCGGAGGTTCATGACGTAGTTGGCCAGCCGGGCCGCCTTGTCCGTCGGGTCGAGGCCCCGAGTCAGCCACCGCGAGTGGGTGGCGACGCCGGTCGGGCAGTGCCCGGTATGGCACTCCTGGGCCTGGATGCAGCCGATGGCCAGCATCGCCTCCCGGCCGACGTTGAGCACGTCGACGCCGAGCGCCATCGCCACGAGCGCCTCGCCGGGGAAGCCGAGCTTGCCGGCACCGATCCAGGTGAGCCGGTCGTGCATCGACCGCTCGGCGAACGCCCGGTACACCTCGGTGAAGCCCTGGCGGAACGGCAGGGCGACATGGTCGCTGAACACCAGCGGCGCCGCCCCGGTCCCGCCCTCGCCGCCGTCGATCGTGATGAAGTCCGGGCCGCGCCCGGTTCGCCGCATCTCGTCGGCCAGCTCGGTCCAGAACGCCTGCTGGCCGACCGCCGACTTGATCCCGACCGGAACCCCGCAGGCGTCGGCCACCCGCTCGACGAAGTCGATCATCTCCGGCACCGATGAGAACTCGGCGTGGCTGGCCGGGCTGGCCACGGTGATCCCGACCGGGACCCCTCTGGCCTCGGCGATCTCGGGCGTGACCTTGGCCGCCGGGAGCACGCCGCCGAGCCCGGGCTTGGCTCCCTGGCTCAGCTTGATCTCGATGGCTCGGATCGGCGACCGCTCGACCTGGGCGACGCAGGCGTCGAGGTCGAACCGGCCATCCGGCGTCCTGGCCCCGAAGTAGCCCGTGCCGAGCTGGTAGACGAGTTCGGCCCCGTGACGATGGTGGTTGCTGACACCACCCTCACCCGTGTTGTGCAGGCAGCCGGCCTCCCGCGAGCCCCGATTGATGGCCTCGATCGCCGGGCCGGACAGCGAACCGAAGCTCATGGCCGAGATGCAGACCAGCGACTCGGGTCGGAACGCCCGGTCCCTGGCCCGCCACTCCCCCAGCACCTTGGCCGAGGGCAGATACGTCGACGGCTCGGGGTTCGGCGGCCGGTACGGGAACGGGGCGTGGCGGATCAGCGGGTACGACGGGGCCTGGAACTTGTTGTCGGTGCCGAAGCCGAAGTACTTGTTCTCCTGCTTGGCCGTCGAGTAGACCCAGCGCCGCTGGTCGCGGCTGAACGGCCGCTCCTCGTCGTTGTCGGTGACGATGTACTGCCGCAGCTCCGGTCCGAGCTTCTCCAGCAGGTACCGCAACCGGCCGACCAGCGGGAAGTTCCGCCGGATCGCATGGCGGGTCTGGACCACGTCGATCACGGCGAGGACGATCAGGATCGCCAGCACGATCACCAACAGCAGCATCCACGGCATGGTCTGCACGATACTTCCACCCCGACCCGGCCGACCGAGCCGGGTGGCGGTCGGCCACCGGCCGTGCCGGACCCCGCTCAGCCGAAGCTGAATCCCGACAGCATCGCCGGCCCGAGGATGACGATGAAGAGGGCGGGGAGGATGCACAGGCCGAGGGGGAAGATCATCACCGTCGGCAGGCGATGGGCCCGCTCCTCGGCCCGGAAGCGACGCTTCTCCCGCATCTCGTTCGCCACCGTGCGCAGGGTCCTGGCCAGCGGCACCCCCAGCGCATCCGACTGGCGGAGCGAGAGGACGACCGTGCGGACGTCGTCGACCTGGGCCCGTTCGGCCAACGCCGACAGTGCGTCGGCCCGGCTCGCACCGAGGCGGACGTCCTGCAGCATCCGCAACAGCTCCTGGGCCAGTGGGTCGCCCTGGCCTTCGGCGGTCCTGGCCAGTGCGGCCTCGAAGCCGAGCCCCGCCTCGACCGAGATCGTGATCTGGTCGAGCATGTCGGGGAGGGCGCCGACCATGGCCTCGGCCCGGCGGTCGGCCACGGCCCGGATGGCCAGGTCGGGAGCGAAGAAGGCGGCGAGCACGCAGGCCGCCATGAGGGCGACCGCCCGGGGCTGGGTGTCGCCGACCAGCTGCAGCGACAGGATGACGGCGGCGAGCGCCGGCAGGAGCAGCTTGGCCCCGAGCACCTGCTCGGCGGTGATCCGACCGGACAAGCCACCTCGGGCCAACGCCCGGTTCCGTCCCTCCACCCACCCGATCGGGGTGAAGCGCACCAGCACGGCCCCGACCCGGCGGGCCACCGGCAGTGCCATCCGCTCGACGAGCGATCGTTCGAGCACCGTGTGACGCAGCGTCGGACCGTCGCCGAGCAGGTTGCGACCGGCCCGACTGCTGGCCGTCCGGTCGCTCATGATCGCCCACCAGGCCAGCGGGACGGAAGCGGCGATGGAGGCCGAGGCCAGCCAGACGACGATGGGCACGGGGGTTCGCTCCCTTTCCTTGGTCTCCGGTCAGTAGCGGAGCCGGACGAGCCGGCGGATCCAGAGGTGGCCGATGACCATGCCGGACAGGGCAATCCCGAGCAGGATGCGGCCGGCGGTCTCGTTCAGGAGACGGTCGATGTGCTGGGGTGTCCGCCACCAGGAGAAGAAGAAGAGGACGACCGGCATGCCCTCGAGCATCCAGCCGGTCGCCCGCCCCTCTGCCGACAGCGCCTCGATCTGACGAGCCACGGTCCGCCGCTCCCGGATGGTGCCGGCCACGTTGTCGAGGATCTGGGTCAGGTCACCGCCGAGCTCCCGGTTGATGTCGACCGCCTGGGCCAGCCAGGCCAGGTCGGGACTCTGGAGCCGGTCGGCGGCGTCGCGCATCGACTCGGTGAGGTCGCGCCCGACGCGGACCTCGAATGCGATGCGGTGGAACTCGGGACCGGTCGGCGCCGGCGACTCGGTCGCGACCAGCTCGACCGATCGTGGCAGGCTCTGGCCGGCCCGGAGACTGGAGGCGAGGATGGCGAGGGTGTCGGTGAGCTGATCGGCGAAGCGGGTCCGCCGGCGCTCCGCCCGAACCCGGAGCGTGCCGACGGTGGCAGCGACCAGCACGACGAGGACGAGCAGCCCGACGAGGGGTCGGCCCGTGGCGGCGAGCACGAGGGCGAGCGGGATGGCGATGGCCACCCAGCCGATGACGAACTCGCCGGCCCGGAGGCTGATGTTCGCGGCGTCGAGCTGCAGGTCGAGCCGCCGGCCGAGCGCATGGCGGCTGACCAACCGGTCGACGGCGTTGCCGAGGCGGGTGTGGAACCCGGCCAGGCGGTCGGCGCTCGAAGCGGCCTCCAGACGGATACGGGCCGCCGGTCTGGCCGCCAGCAGCCCGACGACGAACAGCGAGGCGAAGACCGCGCCGAGCCCGATCGGGAGGAGGCGGGCGTCGGACCAGAAACCGGTCGACGCAACCACGACCGATGGCGACGGATCGGAGGGGCCGGTCGGGACCCCGGCGGCTCCGCCGCGGTCGTCGTTCTCGTCGTCGCCAGGGGGTGTCCCGCTCGGTCCGTCGATGACGACCCGGGCGGTCGCCACCGACCCGTCGACGGCGACCGACACCACGACGGTGCGGGCACCGTCGCCGGCCAGGTCGAACCG
>JBCCVL010000072.1:0-27752 GCA_039195375.1 Actinomycetota bacterium | reverse complement strand
GGTTGGCTCGGTGCGACCGACGACGGCACGGGCGACGAACTGCCACGGTTCGACACCGAGCGGGTGGCGAGCCGCCTCGGGCGAGACCTCCCCCCGGTGTGGCTCCAGCTCGACACCGTCGACGGGTCCGTGCCCTCCGGCGCCACCGTCCCCGAACCGATCCCGCTGCCACCCCTCGACGATGGACCGCACCTCGGCTACGCGGCACAGTGGTTCATCTTCGCCACGCTCGGTGTCGTGTTCTACGGCCTGCTGTTGCGACGCCGGGCCACCGGTCACCGGTCGACCATCACGACCGGTGAAGCCGTCCCCCTCCCCGACGACCTCGGGGCGCCCGATGGTTCCGGCCGCCCCGACGCTGCGCTCGGCTCGCCGGCCGAGCAGCGCGGCGGTCAGGCAACCGGAGCGGCGGGCGGGGCGTCGGTCGACGCCAGGAGCTGAGCACCACCATTCGACCACCCACGGTGGCCAACGGGCGGAACCGGCGGACCCCGCACCTGGGGGGACTGGTAGGATCGGCAGGTCTATGGTCCCGTCCGACCCGGAGCTGCTCGTCCTCCATGCCGTCCGTCTGGTCGGCTTCGTCGACGCGCCGGCGGTGGCGGAACGGCTCGACCTCCCGCTCCACGAGGTCGAGCGCCACTTGGCCAACGCCAGCGCAGACGGTTTCGCCCGCCACCGCACTGGCGCCCGGACTGGTTGGTCGTTGACCGACGAGGGCCGCAAGGAGAACGAGCGCCTCCTGGCCGACGAGCTCGACCGCTCGGGTCACCGTCCCGTCGTCGAGGCCGCCTACCGCCGTTTCGTCGACCTGAACCGCCGGGTGCTGGCCATCTGCACGGACTGGCAGGTCCGCGACGTCGAGGGACACGTGCTCAACGACCACACCGACGCCGAGTACGACCGGGCGGTGATTGGCCGCCTGGCCGAGGCGGACGCCGAGGCCACGCCGCTCCTCGCCGAGCTGGCCGGTTCCCTGGCCCGGTACGCCGGTTACGGTCCCCGGCTCGGCCGGGCGCTGACCACCATCCGATCGGGGGACCACGACTGGTTCACCCGCCCGACGATCGACTCCTACCACACGGTCTGGTTCGAGCTGCATGAGGACCTGTTGGCCACCCTCGGCCTCGACCGCAGCTCGGAGTCACGACCGACCACGACCCGAGGAAGCTGAGAGAAGCCATGGCACGTTTCGGAGCTGTGCTGACCGCGATGGTCACGCCGTTCACCACGGATGGGGCGCTCGATCTCGACGGCGCCCAGAACCTGGCCCGCTACCTGGTGGCCAACGGCAATGACGGTGTCGTCGTCGCCGGTACCACCGGCGAGTCGCCGACGATCTCGTTCGAGGAGCAGCGCGACCTCATCGTCGCCGTTCGGGAGGCGGTACCCGACGCCTCGTTGGTGGCCGGCGCCGGCTCCAACTCCCTCGCCACCGCGGTCAAGAACACGGAGATGGCCACCGGGGCCGGGGCCGACGGCATCCTCGCCGTCTGCCCGTATTACAACCGACCCTCCCAGGAGGGCCTCTTCCAGCACTTCGCTGCCTCGTCCGCGGCGACCGAGCTGCCGGTGATGGTCTACGACGTGCCGGGCCGCACCGGCCGCAAGATCGCAACCGAGACGATCGCCCGCCTGGCCGCCGACGTCGACAACGTCGTCGCCCTCAAGGACGCAGCGGCCGATCCGGCTGAGACCGCCAGGTTGTCAACGATGGTTCCGGACGGGTTCGAGGTCTACTCCGGCGACGACGGCCTGACCCTGCCCCTGCTGGCGGTCGGCGCCGTCGGCGTCGTCGGCGTGGTGACCCACTACGTCGGCCGGCAGATGGCCGACATGATCGCGGCGTTCAACGCCGGCGACGTCGCCAGGGCGGCCGAGCTGAACCGGGAGATGGTCCCGGCGTACGGCCACTTCGCCTACGACGACGCCCCGAGCCCCATCCCGACCAAGGCGATGATGAACGCCATCGGCGTTGCGGTCGGCGACTGTCGCCTGCCGATGGGCCCCGCTCCGCACGACATGGACCTGCGCTGCAAGGCCGTCCTGGGTGAGCTCGGTCGGGACGATGGGACGACCAGCTGATGCCGGCGCCGGTACGGATCTCCTTCCTCGGGGGTCTCGGCGAGATCGGTCGGAACTGTGCTGCGGTCGAGGTCGACGGCCGCATCATGCTCATCGATTGCGGCCTGATGTTCCCCGACTCCGACACTGCCGGCGTCGACCTGGTGCTGCCCGACTTCACCTACCTGCGAGAGAACGCCCACCGGGTCGAGGGTGTGGTCGCCACCCACGGTCATGAGGACCACATCGGTGCCCTCAGCCACCTGCTCGACGAGATGCCGCTGAAGATCATCGGCTCACCGCTGACCATCGGCATGGCCAAGAACCGGATCAGCGAGCGGGGGGTGATGGACCAGGCGAGCTTCATCGAGGTCTCCGATGGCGACCGGATCGACGTCGGTCCGTTCGACCTCGAGTTCTTCCCGGTCACCCACTCGGTGCCACACGGCTTCGCCACGGCGTTCCACACCCCGCAGGGCGTCATCCTCCACTCGGGTGACTTCAAGCTCGACATGACCCCGGTCGATTCCCGCCTCACCGACCTGGCCGGCCTCGGCCACCTGGCCAAGGACGACGGGGTGCGGTTGTTCCTGTGCGACTCGACCAACGCCGAGGAGGAGGGCTTCTCCGCCTCCGAGACCTCGATCGGTCAGTCGATCCAGGACCTGTTCCGGGCTCGCGACGGGCGGCGGATCATCATCGCCTGCTTCGCCAGCCACATCCACCGGGTCCAGCAGATCGCCGATGCCGCCATCGCCTGCGGCCGCACGATCGCCACGCTCGGGCGGTCGATGAACAACAACGTGGCCCTGGCCCGCCAGATGGGCCTGCTCCACATCCCCGACAACAAGCTCCGGGACATCGAGGACGTCGAGGACCTGGCCGACGGTCAGCTCTGCGTCATCTCCACCGGCTCCCAGGGTGAGCCGCTGTCGGCCCTTGCCCGCATGGCCTCGGGTGACTCGAAGTGGCTGAGCATCCACGAGGGTGACTGCGTCATCCTGTCGTCGCACCCGATCCCCGGCAACGAGATGGGGGTCACCCGGGTGATCGACGGGCTGGTCAAGCGGGGCGCCGAGGTGGTGCACTCGGCCACCGCCAAGGTCCACGCAACCGGCCACGCCAAGGCCGAGGAGCTGCGGGTCATGCACTCGATCGTGCAGCCGGAGTGGTTCATCCCCGTCCACGGGGAGTACCGCCACATGGCCACCCACGCCCGGTTGGCCAACGGCATGGGCACGGCGGCCGACAGGATCCTGATCTGCGCAGACGGTGACTCGGTGATCCTGAGCGACGACGGGCTGAAGCGAGGCGAGGACATCCCGGCCGAGTACATCTACATCGCCGGCAGCGTCGGGGCCCTCGACGAGAACGTGCTGCTCGAACGGCGAATCCTCGGCCAGGAGGGGTTCGTTTCGGTGATCATCGCCCTGTCGATCGTCGGGGCCGACGCCGAGCTGCTGCGCGACCCCGAGGTGATCAGCCGCGGCTGGGTCGACGGCGAGGAGGGCGATCAGCTCCGCAAGGACGCAACGCTGGCGGTGCGGGAGGCGATCGAGGACACGCTGGCCGCCGGCAAGCGGTCCCGCAAGGACTTCGAGCGGGCGGCGAGACGGGCGGTCGGCCGCTTCATCAACAAGCGGACCCGGCTCCGTCCGATGGTGGTGCCCGTCGTGCTCGGGGCCCACGAGGACGAATAGGGGTGGTCGCTGCGGCACCCTCCGTGAGGCTCACGCACCGTTTGGTGACGAGGCGCTAAGCTGATCGGCACTGTGGCAACGTCAACTCGGAACACCTCACGTTCCGGTCGAGGGGCTACGGGCGGACGGAAACCGGCACGCAAGAAGTCGTCGAAGCGTCGCGCCCAGGAAGATCGTCGGGACATTCTGGGCCTCCTCCTGATGGCCTTCGGGGTCATCGTCGGTCTCGGGCTCTACACCGGGACCACCGGCCCCGTCGGACGCGGTCTCGGCACCGCCTCGGGCACCCTCTTCGGCCTGGCCCGCTTCCTGGTCCCGCTCGTCCTGCTGGTCGCCGGCTGGCTCGTCCTGCGGAGCAAGGGGCGCCGCAAGCGCAAGCGCCGTCCGATCGGCGATCGGATCATGGCCGCGCTGCCCTGGGTCTGTCTGTTCATCGCCGGGTTCACGATCCTCGACCTCGTCGGCGGTCGGCCCTACTGGTCGTCGCCGTCGGAGGACCTCGGCGGTGCCGGCGGCTGGATCGGCGTGTTCTTCGGTGGCACGCTCGACCGCTATCTCGGCCCGGTCGGCGAGGGCATCATCGCCGCCGTCCTGCTGATGATCGCCGCCATCCTGCTGACGTCGATGTCGCTCGCCGGCGTCGCCGACGCCGTCGCCGATCGTCTCGGGCCGCTCGGCGACGCGTTCCGGGTCCGGATCGCCCGGGTCTCGCTGCCCCGCCCGCGGGCCCGGTTCGGCCGGTCCGGTCGCCAGGACCGCCTCGACGAGGACGAGCCGGCGCCCGGCCCCGAGCGCCACCCCGGGCTGGCCTCGATGTTCGAGGAGCCGCCGCCCCCGAGCGAGCAGGCCGACGTCTACATCGACCTGCGGCCCGACGGTGATGAGCCGTTCCCATCCGAGCCCAACATCGACGACGTCCTGCCACCCGAGCCGGAGGATCTCGGCCGGGCCGAGCCATCGGGCTGGCAGGAGCCGATCGCCCCGGTCATCGAAGTCCCGCAGGCCACGGTGGTCGAGGGACTGGCGATGGCCACGCCCCAGCCGCCGGACGGCACCTGGGACCTGCCGGTGCTCGACATCCTCGACCGCACCGAGGCTCAAGACGTCGACCGGGCGTCGGTCGAGCAGACCGGTCGCCAGCTTGAGCACGCCCTGGCCGAGCACGGGGTCGAGACCCGGCTGATCGGTGTCGTCGTCGGGCCGACGGTCAGCCGCTTCGAGCTGGAACTCGGGCCCGGCGTCAAGGTCGCCAGGGTCACCGCCCTCCACAAGGACATCGCCTACGCCATGGCCACGCCGGATGTGCGGATCCTGGCCCCGATCCCGGGAAAGCAGGCCATCGGCGTCGAGGTGCCGAACGTCCGGCGCCAGGTCATCACCGTCGGCGACCTGCTCGTCTCCGAAGAGGCGGCCGGCGCCACCCACCCGCTCGAGGTCACCCTCGGGCGTGACATCACCGGCCGGACGATCATGGCCAACCTGGCCAAGATGCCCCACCTGCTCGTGGCCGGCCAGACCGGTTCGGGTAAGTCGAGCTGCATCAACTCGATGCTGACGTCGATCCTCATGCGGTCGACGCCCGACCAGGTCCGGATGATCCTCGTCGACCCGAAGCGGGTCGAGCTGACCCAGTACCAGGGCCTGCCCCACCTGTTGACCGAGGTGGTGACCGACCCGAAGAAGGCGGCCAACGCCCTGGCGTGGGCGGTGCGGGAGATGGAGCGCCGCTACGACCTGCTGAGCGAGGTCGGGGTGCGGGACCTCGACGGCTACAACTCGGCGGTCGACGCCGGGAAGTTCGCGCCCCGGCCGGGGCCAGACGGTCAGCCCCAGGAGTACCAGCGGCTCAGCTACATCGTGGTCGTCCTCGACGAGCTGGCCGACCTGATGATGGTCGCGGCCCGAGACGTCGAGGAGTCGATCTGTCGGATCGCGCAGAAGGCGAGAGCCGTCGGCATCCATCTGGTCATCGCCACCCAGCGCCCCTCGACCAATGTCATCACCGGCTTGATCAAGGCCAACGTGCCGGCTCGGCTGGCCTTTGCGGTGTCCAGCCTCACCGACAGCCGGGTCATCCTCGATCAGCCGGGGGCCGAGCGTCTCGTCGGCCGGGGTGACGGCCTGCTCAACGACGGCACCACGTCGACCCCGACCCGGTTCCAGGGGGCCTGGGTCACCGAGGACGAGGTGGCCGCCATCGTGGCCCACTGGACCGAGCAGGCCCCGGAGGTCCACTACGACAGCCGGGTCCAGGGTGACGAGGGCGGCGGCGATGCCGCCACTCTGCTGCCCGGCGGATCCACCGGCGACGATGACGACGACGATCTCCTGCTCCAGGCCATGGAGCTGATCGTCCGGTCCCAACTCGGCTCGACGTCGATGCTGCAGCGCAAGCTCCGGGTCGGGTTCGCCAGGGCCGGCCGGCTGATGGACCTGCTCGAGGAGCGGGGCGTGGTCGGGCCGTCGGTCGGTTCGAAGGCCCGCGAGGTGCTGATGACGCCGGACGACCTCGACGCCGGCCGCTGGCCGGGCAGGACCCCACCGAGCAACGGCCAACCGTCTTCGCCCGCCCCGTCGCCGTCGTCACCCCCGGCCGGGGGACCCCCCTCGCCGGGACCGGGCTCGGCGTCGCCGTCGTCGTCACCCTCGGCGCGGCCGCCGTCGCCCCCGCCCCGGTCGGCCCTCGACTCGCCGGCGTTGCCGACCCGCAAGGACCCGCCCGGGCCCGCCGACCCATCGCCGTCCGCCCCCTCGGCACCGACCGGTGACGGTTCCACCCGCCCGGTGGCCGAGCGGCCGACCGCCAGCCCCCGTCCAGCCGCCGACCAACCGGCCGTCGACCAGCCGAAGAAGCGGCGTCGGACCCTGGCCGACATCCCCAACCCCGAGCCCGTCCGCCTCCCCGAGCGACCGCGGGCCGGCTCCGGCCCGGTCCCGGGTGTCGACCCGACCAAGCTCGACGCCAATCTCGGCCCCGACCCGGACCTCGGCATCGAGAAACCGACGGCTGGCTCGACGCCGACGCCGACGGCCACCCCGCCGGCGACGGCGCGCCCCGACACCCCGGCGGTGCCGACCCTCCGGGTGGTCGAGGACCTCGATCCGGACGACGGCGACCCCGAGCCGACCCCGTTCAACATCGACGACGAGGAGACCGACCACGGACTCCGATCTCCCGCCCCGGCCGGTCGGTCGACGCCGGCTGACGCCATCGGGGTCGAGGCGGATGACGACGACGATGACGACGAGGAGCTCGCTGGCTTCGACGGCGGGATCGACCCGGCGCTGGCCCCGCCACCCGGCTACCGACCGCCGGAGTGACCGCTGCCACGGCGCGTGGCTCCGGCCGGCCCGCCGGTCGGTTCCGCGCACCGCATCGGTAGCCTCCGACCGTGGAATTCCTGACCGAGCCGGCGATCCCGGTCGCCATCCTGCAGGTCCTGGTCGGGATCATCCTGCTGGCCAAGGCGGCCGACGCGTTCGTCGACGGAGCCGGTTCCGTCGCCTCGACGATGCGGATCTCGCCGGTGGTCATCGGCGCAGTGCTGATCGGGTTCGGGACGAGCCTGCCGGAGCTGCTGGTGTCGGCCCTCGCCGCCCGTGACGACAACGTCGACCTCGGTGTCGGCAACATCGTCGGCTCCAACGTGGCCAACCTCACCCTGGTGCTCGGGGCCGCCGCCCTCCTCGTGCCCCTGTTCGTGACCAAGGCCGTGCTGGCCCGCGAGGCGCCGCTGTCGCTGCTGGCCGTCCTCGCCTTCGGCTTCATGACGATCGGCGGTCTGGCCCGCTGGGAGGGGATCGTCCTACTGATCGGGCTGGTCGTCGTGCTCAGCTGGATCACGTTCGGCAGCCGCGAGGACCTGCTGGAGGCCGTTCCCGACGGCCCGGAGGGGTCGCTCGCCCGGGAGCTGGTGACCACCGTGCTCGGGCTGATCGGCACGGTCGCCGGGGCCCAGTTCCTCGTGTGGGGGGCGATCGCCATCGCCGATGCGGCCGACATCAGCGGTGGCCTCGTCGGCTTCACCCTGGTCGCCATCGGGACCTCGCTACCCGAGCTGGTCACCGCGGTTGCCGCCGCCCGCCGCAACGAGACCGAGCTCATCCTGGGCAACCTGCTCGGCAGCAACGTGTTCAACAGCCTCGCCGTCGGCGGGGTCATCGCCGTGCTGGCCAACCGGGAGATCGAAGACGAGGCGCTGGCCACCTACGGCGTCGGTGGGATGGCCGTCGTCGCCCTCCTGGCCTGGGGTTTCATGGTCACCCGCCGTCGCCTGCACCGCACCGAGGCCGTGGTGCTGATCGCCATCTGGTTCGCATCGGTCGTGCTCATGGCCGGGGAGGAGGAGGACGTGGCGGCCGCTGCGCTCGCCCTCCTCGGCCGGGGTTGAGCGGGCGTGACCGACTCGACTTTCGTACCGCCAACGGGCATCATCGCGATGGTCATCGACCGCGGAAGCCGCCTCGAACGGTCCGTCACGGGTCCGTCGGCTCCCACGGCCGAGACGGACGCAGGAGCCGTTCGAGCGGCCGACCGTGCAGATGGGAGATCACGTGCCAAGCGGTAGCAACGCATCCTCGGTCGAGACCACCGTCCTGGCCACCGACCTCCGGTTCCCGGAGGGCCCGATCTGGTTCGAGGACGGGTCGATCGTCCTGGTCGAGATCGCCAGGGGCACGCTGACCCGGGTCTCGCCGGACGGTGACGTCGATGTGGTGGCCGACCTCGGGGGCGGTCCGAACGGCGCGGCGGTCGGGCCTGACGGCAAGGTCTACGTCTGCAACAACGGTGGCTTCGTGTGGCACGAGGTCAACGGGCTGACGATGCCGGGCAACCAGCCGGACGACTACACCGGCGGCAAGATCCAGCGCGTCGACGTCGAGACCGGTGAGGTCGAGGTGCTGTACGACGAGGTCAACGGGATCATGCTCCGCGGCCCGAACGACCTGGTCTTCGACTCATCCGGCGGGTTCTGGTTCACCGACCACGGCAAGACCAGGCCGCGCCAGCGCGACCGGGGCGGTCTGTACTACGCCACGGCCGACGGGTCCGAGGTGCGTGAGGTCGTGTACCCCCTCGATGCCCCGAACGGGGTCGGCCTGTCACCGGACGAGGACGTGCTCTACGTTGCCGAGACCCACCAGGGCCGCATCTACCAGTGGCCGCTGTCCGGCCCGGGGGAGATCGCCGGCTACTTCGGTCCCGAGCACCGGGGTGCCGTGCTGGCCGACCCGGAGGGCGGCCCGCTGTTCGATTCGCTCGCCATCGACTCGCTCGGCAACGTCTGCGTCGCCACGATCCGCAACGGCGGCATCACGATCGTCACCCCGGAGGGAGCCCACCGCCACGTCCCGTTCGACGATCCGCTCACGACGAACATCTGCTTCGGTGACGACGAGCTGCAGACGGCGTTCGTGACGCTGTCGGGGAGCGGGCAGCTGGTGTCCCGCCGCTGGGAGGTCAAGGGCCTGCCCCTGGCCTACTCCCGCTCCTGGCCGTGATCGGTCGGCCAACGCCTCATCGTCGCGCCAACGACGGTCGCCCCCGGCGTGTCATGCGGGCTCGCGTCACGGCGTCGCTGGTCCGGGCGGTGGCGGTGGTCCGGGCGGTGGCGGTGGTCGTGGCGACGTTGTCCGGACTGGCCATCGGCGCCGGGCCGGCGGCCGGGCACACCGATCTCCTGCAGGGGTCGCCGGGACCGGGCCAACAGGTCGGAGGGACCGTCGACTTCGTCGATCTCGCGTTCGTCGGCCCCGTCACCGACGTCCGCATCGTCGTCACCGATCCCGAGGGTCAGCTGGTGCCGGGGGAGATGGTGGTGGCCGACGGACAGATCGTGCGCTTCACCATGGAGCCACTGACCGTGCCCGGCCGTCACGTGCTCGAGTACGACATGATCTCCGAGGACGGTGACGAGACCGAGGGGTCCTACTTCTTCTCCTACACACCCGAGGCGACCCAGCCGTTCCCGCTCAGCCAGGTCACCCTGCCGGACCCGCCGAGCGAGACCGGGGAGACCATCCGGACCGTCGCCCTGGTCATCGCCGTCGTCGCGCTCCTCGCCCTGTGCGTCGTCCTGCTGGTGATGCTGCGCCAGCGTCGAGCCGCCCTGGCCGCCCACCGGGCGTCGTCGCGGTCCTGAACGTTCGGTCACCGCTACCCTGAGCGGGTGGCTGAGCAGTTCTGGATCGAGACCTTGGGGTGCCCCAAGAACCAGGTCGACTCCGACAAGCTGCTCGGGCGCATGCTCGCCGACGGGCTCGAGCCGGCCGCCTCGCCCGACGAGGCCGACATCGTCGTGGTCAACACCTGTGCCTTCGTCGAGGAGGCCAGGCAGGAGTCGATCGACACGATCCTCGCCCTGCAGGAGGCAAGGCCGGAGGCCGAGCTGGTGGTGACCGGCTGCATGGCCGAGCGCTACGGCGACGAGCTGGCCGAGGCGATGCCGGAGATCGATCGGGTGGCCGGGTTCGGCGTGCCGGTGACCCTCGGGCCGACCCGGTCGTCGGGTGACCGGCGGGAGACCGTGCCGTCGTTCGACCTGCTGGAACTGCCCCGACCGGCCAGCCCGGTCCCGTGGGCCTACGTGAAGATCGCCGAGGGCTGCGACCGCCGCTGCGGGTTCTGCGCCATTCCCCAGTTCCGGGGGCCGCAGCGGTCGCGCTCGATCGAGTCGATCGTCCGTGAGGTCGACGGCCTCGACGTGGCCGAGGTCGTGCTGGTGGCCCAGGACCTGGCCGCCTTCGGGCGGGACCAGGGCGTCGGGGAGCGGCGGATCGTGCCGCTGATCGACGAGGTGGCCAGACGGGTCCCGTGGGTCCGGCTGCTCTACCTGTACCCGTCCGACCTGACCGACGAGCTGATCGACGCCATCTGCCGAACCGGCGTGCCGTACTTCGACCTGTCGCTGCAGCACGTGTCGCGACCGCTGCTTCGCAAGATGCGGCGTTGGGGCGAGGGGACGGTGTTCCTCGAACGGATCGACGCCATCCGGTCCCGCGAGCCCGAGGCCGCGTTCCGGTCGAACTTCATCGTCGGCTATCCGGGGGAGACCGAGGACGACCACGACCGGCTCCTCGACTTCGTCGAGGCGGCTCGGCTCGACTGGTGCGGGTTCTTCGCCTACTCCGAGGAGGCGGGCACCTTTGCCGCCGACCTCGGCGCCAAGGTCCCTGGCGGTCTGCGAGACGAGCGTTTGGCCGAGCTGCGTGAGCGCCAGGACCGGATCACGGCCGAGAAGCGCGACGAGCGGATCGGTCGCGAGCTCGAGCTGCTCGTCGACCGGCCGGGTGAGGGGCGGTCGACCGGTGAGGCGCCGGAGATCGACGGAGTCATCCGCTTCGATCCCGCGGCGAACCCCGCGATCTCGCCAGGCGCGTTCGTCCGGGCCCAGGTGGTGTCGGCCGAGGGGCCCGACCTCGTGGTCGACCGGGTCCGGCCCGTCGGTGGCGACGTCCTCGGTCTCACCCCGTCGGCGGTGCGATGAGTTCGACGGCGGGGGTCAGTTTCATCGGTGGCTCCCGCTGGAGTCTCGCCGCCAACTCGTTGACGATCTTCCGCTTCGTCACCGCACCAGTGCTGGCCGGGCTGGTGTTGGAGCGGAACCCGTGGTGGGTGACGTTCTGGTTCGGCTGGTTCCTCGGCGCCACCGACTATCTCGACGGCCACATGGCCCGCCGGGCCGAGCCGACCCGGGTCGGTGCGTTCCTCGATCCGCTGGCCGACAAGGTCGTCGTGTTGCTCGTCGGCTTCGCCCTCGTGTCGATCGACCGGTTCTCGTTGACCCCGATCGCCCTGATCACTGCCCGAGAGGTGGCGATCATGGTCTACCGCAGCTACTGGGGTCGGCGGGGGCTGGCCATACCGGCCAGGCGATCGGCCAAGTACAAGACCCTGGTCCAGGGGGTGGCGCTGGCCGCGGCGATGTGCCCCCCGCTCGACCCGTACCCGTGGGTCGCCGACTGGCTGCTGTGGCTGGCGGTGGCCTTCACCCTGATCAGCGGTGCCCAGTACGCGCTCGACGGTCGTGACGCCCTGCGCTCGACCGGCCAGCGCTGACCCCAGCCCGGCAACGACCAAGGAGGACGAGCGACCGTGAAAGTCGAAGTGGTGGCCATCGGCACCGAATTGCTGCTCGGGCAGATCGTCGACACCAACTCATCGTGGATCGGCGAGCAACTGGCGCTGGCCGGCCTCGACTCCCACTACCAGACGAAGGTGGGTGACAACCCGGCGAGGATGGAGGAGGTGCTCCGCCTGGCCTTGTCCCGCAGCGACGCCGTCATCTGTTGCGGCGGTCTCGGCCCGACCCAGGACGACGTCACCCGCGAGGTGATCGCCACCGTCATGGGCGTCGAGCTCGTACGCGACGACGCGGTGGCGGCCAGGATCGAGACGATGTTCGCCAGCCGGGGACGCACCATGCCGGCCAACAACCTGCGCCAGGCCATGGTCCCCGTCGGAGCGTCGACGATCCCGCAGCAGCCGGGCACCGCGCCCGGGCTGATCTGCCCGGTCGGACTGGCCCCGAACGAGCAGGTCATCTACGCCGTGCCCGGCGTCCCCTACGAGATGAAGGAGATGATCGATGGCACGGTCATCCCCGACCTGATCGCCCGCTCCGGCGAGCCGGCGGTGATCCGCTCACGCGTCCTGCGGACCTGGGGGACCTCCGAGTCGGGCCTGGCCGAGCAGCTGGCCGACCGGATCACCGAACTGGATGCGGCCGACGGTGGCGCCGGCAATCCGACGTTGGCGTTCCTGGCCAGCGGCGTCGAGGGCCTCAAGGTCCGGATCACGGCCAAGGCCCCGACCGAGGACCAGGCGATCGCCATACTCGACCACGAGGAGCCGATCATCCGCTCGCTGGTCGGCGACATCGTGTTCGGCGTCGACGACCAGAACATGGAGGCCGTGATCGTGTCGCTGCTGGCCGAGCGGGAGCTGACGGTGGCGGTGGCCGAATCGCTCACCGGCGGCTACGTGGCCGGCCGGATCTGTGCGGTGCCCGGAGCGAGCGCGGTGTTCCGCGGTGGGGTCGTCGCTTACCAGAGCGACATCAAGGTCGGCCTGCTCGACGTCGAGGACGGGCCGGTCATCACCGAGGGTGCGGCCCTGGCCATGGCTCACGGGGTGCGGCGGTTGCTGAAGGCCGACATCGGGTTGGCCACCACCGGGGTGGCCGGGCCGGACGAGGCCGAGGGGCAGCCGGTCGGCACCGTCTGCCTGGCGGTGGCTGGCGACGAGGCCGAGCGCTCGACAACCGTCCGCCTTCCCGGCGACCGGGAGCGGATCCGTCAGTTCTCCACCATCACCCTGCTCGACCTGTTGCGGCGGGCCGTGCTCGAGGGCCGCTTCGACTGAGACCGGCCGGCTGGTCGTCCGCCCATCGGGGGCGAGGCCGGTCGGTTTGGCCGGAACTCAGCCCTCGACCGGTGTGCGCCAGCCGTGGGAGTCGTCGGCCCGACCGAGCTGGATGTCGGTCAACGCCTCCCGGAGGCGGAGCGTGTTCGACCCCGGCTCACCGTCCCGCACCTGGAGCCGATCGCCGGCGATGGTGATGGTACCGACCGGGGCGAGGACGGCAGCGGTGCCGGAGAGGAAGGCCTCACCGTGCTCGACCCAGGCCTTGAGCTCGTCGAGCGGAACGGAGCGTTCCTCGATCTCGTAGCCCAGGTCGGCAGCCAGGGTGAGCACCGAGGCCCGGGTCACGCCGTGCAGGAACGACTCGTCGAGGTTGCGGGTGATCAGCCGATCGTCGTCGACGAGGAAGAAGTTGGAGGCGCCGGTCTCGGTGATGTCGCCGCCGGTGGCGAACAGGACCTGGTCGGCTGCGTGGTCGCGCTTGGCGTCGAGGGTCGGGCCGAGGGCCATCACATAGTTGGCCCCCGACTTCACCATCCCGAACTGCGGGGTGGTGCGGGGGATCTCGGTCTCGATGTGGATGGTGAGTGGCCGGATGCCGCCGGCGAAGTAGTCACCGACCGGTGAGGTGATGACGTAGAGGAAACCGGAGTCGCTCGGCGCGGCGGCGGCCCCGATGTTGACCAGCGTGCCGATGAGGGTCGGCCGGATGTACAGCGAACCGGGCGGGGCGGGGGTGAAGGAGGCGTTGGCCTCGACCGCATCGATGATCATCTCGCGGACCATCTCGGCCGTCGGTGCGACCATGCTCAGTCGTTGCACGCTCTGGACCATCCGCGCTGCGTGGTCGTCGACCCGGAAGATGGCGAGGGAGCCGTCGGCCTGGCGGTGGGCCTTGAGCCCTTCGAAGCAGGCACTGGCGTAGTGCAGTGCATGGGTGCCGGGGTGGAGGGAGAGGTTCTCCATTGGCACCGCGTGGCCGGGGTAGTCGTAGCCGGTCTCGGCGTCGAGGGTGGCCAGCGTCATCCGGTCACCGAACAGCGACCCGAATGGGGCGGAGAACGGGTCCTGCCCCGCGGCTCCGGCGCTCATCGGCCAGCCCCTGTCGCCATCACTGCCTCCCCAACTCGGCCGTCGATCACGGGCCGAATGTACTCCCGTCCCGAGCGAGCCACCACCCATGCCCTCGTCTGGCCCGGCGTGTCCCCGGAGCGGCTAGGGTCGGCCGATGCGCTTCAGCTTCTGGATCGGGGCCGGCCACAGCTGGCCGGAGATTCGGCGCTCCGCGGTGCAGGCGGAGAGCCTCGGGTACGACGGGTTGTGGTTCGCCGACCACTTCCTCCCACCGGCAGGGGAGGCGACCGGCCCCTGTCACGAGGTGTGGTCGGTCCTGGCCGCCCTCGGTGATGCCACCTCGTCGGTCCGTCTCGGTCCGCTGGTGTGCGGCAACACCTACCGGAATCCTGGTGTGCTGGCCAAGCAGGCGGTCACCGCTGACCACATCTCCGGCGGTCGGATCGTGCTCGGCATCGGCTCCGGGTGGATGGAGTCCGAGCACGTGGCCTACGGCATCGAGTTCGGCACGTTCACCGACCGGTTCGAGAAGCTCGAGGAAGCCCTGCAGATCCTGATCTCGCTGCGCGACCAGGAGCTGACCGACTTCGACGGCGAGCGCTACCGCTTCGCCGAGGCCCCCCTCGGGCCGAAACCGATCGGTCGGTTGCCGATCCTGATCGGCGGCGGGGGTGAGCGCAAGACGCTGCGGATGGTGGCCCAGTACGCCGACGAGTGGAACGTGTGGGCCGACCCCGAGGTCATGGCCAACAAGATCGGTGTGCTCGATCAGCACTGCGAGACGGTCGGCCGAGATCCCGGGGAAATCGAGCGCTCCGCGGTGGCGTTGCTGTTCCTGGTCGACGACGAGGCCAAGGCTGAGGCGTTGCGCAGTCGTGACATCGGCCGGCCTGCGCTGATCGGCACGCCCGAGCAGTTGCAGGAGCAGCTCGCCGCCTTCGCCGAGGCTGGGGTCGACGAGTTCATCGTGCCCGACTTCAACCTCGGCGAGCCGGCCCAGAAGGACGAGATCATCACCCGGTTCCTGACCGAGGCGGCGGCTCCGTTCCGTCCGTGATCGACGCCGCCCCCGGGCGGCCGTCGAGATGTCGCCGCTCCGTGCGGCGGTGGGTGACGGTCGATCAGCGGCTCGGGGGCGATGCCGAGGTGGTGATGGTGGTCGGGGCCGTGGTCGACGTCGTCGATGCGGTGGTGGAGGTCGACGAGGTTGCGGTCGTTGCGGTCGACGACGGATCGTCGTCATTGCCACCGTCACGGTCGGTCGGCTCGGTGCTCGACGTCGGTCCTGCGCTGGTCGCCGGTCCGATCGCTGGACGGGTGCCGGTGGTGACCGGCACCGACGAGGTGGTCGGCGCCGGGCGGGTGGTGCTGGTCCTGACCCCGGATTGCTCGGCTTCCTCGGTGACGAAACGGCCGGTGTGCCCGGCGTAGAGGATGGCCCGCTCGGGGCACAGGGTGCCGAAGACGATGTCCTGGAAATCGAGCTGGTCCTCGTCGAGTTGCTGCCACAGCTCGTCGAGAATCTGATCGTCGAGCTGGCACAGCGTCGCCCCGACCTCGGCCCGCTCCGACACCTCGGCCAACGTCAGCTGCCGACCCTCCAACTCGGCCAGCAGGTCTTCGAACGTCAGCTCCGGCTCCTCGTCCCCACCGCAGGCCACGGCGACCAGGGCGACGGCAACCACGACGACCGCCAGCCGGCGGCCGGGTGAGCTGCGTCGGCGACGAGGCCCGCCGGTCATCAGACCAGCGTGGCGTGGGGCTGGTTCTCCCGGACCCCGTTGGCGGTGACCCGGACGAACTCGGCCTTGGCCCAGAACTCCTCGATGGTGCGGGCGTCGCTGTAGCTCATGCCGGAGCGGAGCCCGGCCACCAGCTTGGCGATGATCCGGCTGGCCTCGCCCCGGTAGGCCACCGTGCCCTCGACCCCCTCCGGTGACCGCTGCTCGAAGTACTCGCGATCGACGACGCCGCCCTCGCGCAGGGCTCGTGCGCTCAGCGCCTCGAACGAGGCCATGCCCCGGATGCGCTTCACCAGGCCACGGGGAGACTGCTCGAGCTCACCCGGGCTCTCCTTGGTGCCGGCCAGCAGGCTGCCGACCATGACGCTGCTGGCGCCGGCGGCGAGGGCCTTGGCGATGTCACCGGAGGTACGGATCCCGCCGTCGGCGATGATTGGCACGGTGATGCCGTCGCCGTCGACCAGCGGTTCGGCGGCGCAGTTGTCGATCGCGGTCAGCTGGGGCACGCCGACCCCGGCCACCAGTCGGGTGGTGCAAACGCCGCCGGGCCCGACACCGACCTTGATGGCGTCGGCTCCGGCCGCCACCAGGTCTTCGGCCCCGGAGCGGGTGGCGACGTTGCCGGCGATCAGGTCCACGTTGGGGACTTCGCTCTTCAGCTTCGTGACCAGGTCGATGGCGTGACCGGCATGGCCGTGGGCGATGTCGAGCACCAGCACGTCGGCGCCGGCGTCGACGAGGGCATGGGTTCGGGGGATGGCGTCGCGATCGGTTCCGATCGCTGCCCCGACCTGGAGGCCATCGCCCTTCACGGCGGCGACCATGGCCGCCTGGGCCTCGGTGGTCAGGAACCGGTGGATGATGCCGATGCCGCCGAGGCGGCCCAGCTCCCTGGCCATGTCCGTCTCGCAGACCGTGTCCATGTTGGCGGCCACGATCGGGATGTCGAGCTCGACCCGTTTGGAGAGCCGGGTCGCGACCGAGACGTCCTGTCGGGAGCGGATGTCCGACCGACGAGGCACCAGCAGCACGTCGTCGAAGGTCAGACCGAGGGGAAGTTCAGAGAGGCCCACGTTGCTCCATCGTATCCGTGGCCGGTCGGCGGACCGAGTCGACCACCTGCTGCACCCCCGGGCGAGCAGCCCGGAGGCACAGCAGGCTCCCGCTTGCTGTCGACTGGTGGTGGATGATCACGCTCGACCCGCATCGGCGGGCTCGAGGCGCAGTGATCAGTCGAGGGTGATCGGCTGATCGTCGGGATCGAGATCCTCGGCCTCGGTCTCCGGCTCGCCGCCCTCGATCAGCCCGACCTCTCGGAGCACCCGATCCTGGATCTCCATCACGAGGTCGGGGTTCTCGCTCAGGAACTTCTTGACGTTCTCACGCCCCTGACCGATCTGCTCGCCCTCGTAGGTGTACCAGGCGCCGGACTTCTTCACGATGTCACGGTCGACGGCGATGTCGAGCAGCGAGCCCTCACGGCTGATGCCCTTGCCGTACATGATGTCGAACTCGGCCTGCCGGAACGGGGGAGCGACCTTGTTCTTGACGATCTTCACCCGGGTCCGGTTGCCGACGACCTCGGCCCCGTCCTTGAGCGACTCGATCCGGCGGATGTCGAGCCGGACCGAGCTGTAGAACTTCAGGGCCCGACCGCCGGGGGTGGTCTCCGGGGAGCCGAACATGACCCCGATCTTCTCCCGAAGCTGGTTGATGAAGACGCAGATCGTGTCGGTCTTGTTCAGGTTCGCCGTGATCTTGCGCAGCGCCTGTGACATCAGCCTGGCCTGGAGGCCGACGTGACTGTCGCCCATGTCGCCCTCGATCTCGGCCCGAGGGGTGAGCGCGGCGACCGAGTCGACGACGATCACGTCGATCGAGCCGGAGCGGACCAGGATGTCGGCGATCTCGAGCGCCTGCTCACCGGTGTCGGGCTGCGAGATCAGCAGCTCGTCGACGTCGACCCCGATGGCCTGGGCGTACGTGGGGTCCATGGCGTGCTCGGCGTCGATGTAGGCGCAGATGCCGCCGTTGCGCTGGGCCTCGGCCACGACGTGCATGGCGAGGGTGGACTTGCCGGACGACTCCGGACCGTAGATCTCGACCACCCGGCCACGGGGGAGGCCGCCGACACCGAGCGCCAGATCGAGAGCCAGGGCACCGGTCGGGACCGTACCGATCTCCATGTCGGTCTTGTCGCCCATCTTCATGACGGAGCCCTTGCCGAACTGCTTCTCGATGTTGCCGAGCGCCATTTCGAGCGCTTTGTCCTTCTCCACGGAATGTCTCCCTGTAGGTGGGTCCTGCGTTCGCAGGACGGGTTCGGGGGGAATGCAGGCTCGAACCTAGTGACGGGGTGTGACACGCAGTTCGCCGGGTTCGCTCGAGCGCCGACCGACCAGAGCCTCGGGGCACGGGCCAACAAACGACACCGATGTAAGTACCGGACTCACCCTAGTGGCGAACGCTTGTTCGTTCAACCCTCTCGAACGGATTCGGATCGGGCGGTCCGGCGGGTCGCGACCACGGTCCCTAGACTCGGCCCGGTCATGGGTGAGACCTTCTTTCCGTACCGACTCGACCGCCGCTGGCGCCCGATGTTCCTGGCCTTCGGGGTCACCGACGACGATGGCGTGACCCTGGTCGAGCCGTCCGACGAGCACCCCGACGGTCTCCTGCGGGCGACCTACGGTCGGGTCCGGGTCACCACCCCGCTGATCAACGTCGACCACACCGAGATCTCGGGGCCACACCGCTGGTGGACCGCCGTCGGGCTCCGGCTGAGCTTCGCCGACGACGGCCTCACGATGGGGACCAACCGCCAGGCCGGCCTCTGCCTCGGCTTCGTCGAGCCGATCCCCAAGGTCATCGGTTTCCGGCCCCACTCGGCGCTGTGGGTCAGCGTTGCCGAGCCCGAGGCCCTGGCCGCCGCCATCGGTCGCTGACCGCACCGGGTGGTCCCCGCTCGACCACCGCCCACCGCCCACCGGCCACCGCTGCTCGGCGGCCGCCGCCGACGGTCGTGGCCGGCTTCTCGTCATCTCACCGGCGGGCAGCTGGTAGACAGGGCCAATGCCGAGATTGCTGTGGGAGATCGCTCGGCGGAGCTTTCGCCGGGCCTCCCACTACCGCCTGGCCACCGCCGCCGGTGTGTTCGTCAACACGGTCTTCGGCTACCTCCGGGCGTCGGTGCTGCTCGTCGTCGCCGCTCGGGCCGGCGGCGAGGTCCGCGGCCTCGACCAGGTCGACCTGGCCACGTTCGCCTTCGTCTCCCAGGGCTTCATCATGGTCGTCGGCATCTTCGGGGACCGCGAGCTGGCCCAGCGGATCCGGACCGGCGACGTGGTCATCGACCTGTACCGCCCCGCCGACCTCCAGCTCTGGTTCCTCGCCATCTGGCTCGGTCGGGCCGGTTTCCAGGTGTTGGCCCGCGGCATCCCCCCGGTCCTGCTCGGCGCGCTGGCCTTCGACCTCCGCTGGCCCGACCCGTGGTGGCACTGGGCCGTCTTCGTGGTGTCGACGCTCATGGCCTCGATCATCGGCTTCGGTATCCGCTTCTGCTCCAACCTCGTCGCGTTCTGGCTCCTCGACAACCGCGGCGTCGAGCAGATGGTCACGATGACGGTCAATTTCTTCACCGGTCTGCTGCTGCCGATCGACCTGTTCCCGCCGTGGCTGGAGGCGTTGGCGAGGGCGCTGCCCTTCCCGTCGATGCTGCAGTACCCGGTCGACGTCTTCCTCGGTCGGGTGTCGGGTTGGGCGCTGGTCTGGCTGCTCACCCAGCAGCTGGCGTGGGTCGTGGCGATGCTCGCCCTCGGTCGCCTGATCCTCGCCTCGGCGACCCGTCGGGTGGTGGTGCAGGGTGGCTGAGGTCCCGATGGCCGCCGCAGGGTCGCCGGCGGCGTCGACGACTGCGCCGACCTCGCCGACGCCGGGGCCGCCCGCCGTCGGCGATGTCGGGCCGTCGTCGTCCCACCACGAGATGGTGGCCCTGTGGCGGCTCTACCGGCGGCTGGTCGGGGCCCAGATCCGCTCCGAGTGGCAGTACCGGACGTCGTTCGTCTTCTTCCTGCTGGCCCAGGCCCTGATCACTGCGCTCGAGCTGGCGGCGATCGTGATCCTGCTCGACGTCGTGCCCGACCTCGGCGGCTGGACACCGGCCCAGGTCGCACTGCTCTACGGGCTGGCGACCGTGCCGTTCGCCCTGACCGACCTCCTCGTCAGCCCGGTCGAGGAACTGTCGACCCACGTGCAGAGCGGCACGTTCGACCGGCTGTTGCTCCGCCCGGTGTCGGCCCTCGTCCAGCTGTGCGCGCTCGAATTCGAGCTCCGCCGGATCGGCAAGCTGATCCCGAACCTGGCGGCGTTGGTCGTCGGACTGGTCGCCACCGGCGTCGACGTCACGCCCCGCTCCGTCGGCCTGCTGGTGATCGCCCTCGGCTCCGGCTCGGCGATCTACGCCGCCCTGTGGATCCTGGCGGCATCGATCTCGTTCTGGGCGGTGTCGGCCCTCCAGGCGACGCACGCCTTCACCTACGGCGGCCAGTTCGCCAACCAGTACCCCCTCCACCTCTACCCTGGCTGGATCCGGGCCGTCCTCGGCTGGCTCATCCCGCTGGCCTTCGTCGCCTACGTCCCTGCCGTCGAGCTGATCGATGCGCCGAACCCGCTCGGTCTGCCGAACGGTCTGGTGCTGGCGTCGCCCGTGGTCGCCGCGGCGGCGCTGGCCGCGGCCTTCGCGGTGTGGACGACCGGCATCCGCCACTACCAGAGCACCGGGAGCTGACGACCATGGGCGCAGCAGCGGCGGGGCGATCGACGTCGGTGTCGACGGGGCAACCGAGCCCGGCGATCCGGCTCGACCGGATCGACAAGACCTACGTCGTGCGGACCCGGGCCGGTCGGCTCCGACGCCACCGCCGGGAGGTCCGGGCCGTCGAGGACGTCACGTTCGAGGTCTCGCCAGGTGAGATGGTCGGCTACCTCGGGCCGAACGGGGCCGGGAAGTCGACGACGATCAAGATGATCACCGGCATCCTCACCCCGTCGGCCGGTGAGATCGAGGTGCTCGGTCTGCGACCGACCGGCGACCGGCGGGCCCTGACCCGCCGGATCGGCGTGGTGTTCGGGCAGCGGTCGCAGCTGTGGTGGGACCTGCCGCTCGGCGACTCGTTCGAGCTGCTGCACCACCTCTACCGGACCGACGTCGCCCGCCACCGGCACAACCTCGACGCCTTCGTCGACCGGCTCGACCTCGGTGAGCTGCTCCCGGTTCCCGTCCGCCAGCTCTCGCTCGGCCAACGCATGCGGGGCGAGCTGACCGCCGCGCTGCTGCACGACCCGGACCTGGTCGTCCTCGACGAACCGACGATCGGGCTCGACGTCGTGTCCAAGTATGCGGTGCGCGAGTTCCTGGCCGAGACCAACCGGCAGCGGGGCACGACCGTGCTCTTGACCACCCATGACCTCGACGACGTCGAGCAGCTGTGCCAGCGGATGCTGATCATCGACCGGGGCCGGGTGCTGCTCGACGGGTCGGTCGACGGGTTCAAGGAGGAGCACGGCACCGATCGGACCCTCGTGGTCGATCTGGAGCGGGCAGCCCCGGCGCTCGACCTGGCGCAGGGGACCGTGGTGAGGACCGACGGGCCACGGCAGTGGGTGCGGTTCGACCGGCAGGTGTCGGCGGCCGAGCTCATCGCCGAGGTAACGGCGTCTGCGGCGGTGCGGGACCTCACGATCGAGGAGCCCGACATCGAGGACCTGATCCACCACGTCTACGCCTCACTCGGCGACGACGCCACAGACCGTCCGCCACCGGGAGACGAGCGGCGATGACGGCTCCGGCCCCGATGCCGGGGAGGATCGACCACGTCGCCGTTGCGGTGCTCGGCCTGGTCACCATCGCCGCCTACGGCTCCTGGTACTACGCCTTCGGCGTGCTGTTCGACCCGATCCTGGCCGCAACCGGCTGGCGGGAGTCGACGGTGGCGGCCTCGTTCTCGGTCGGGATCGTGGTCAACGGCTTCGCCTCGATGGCCGGCGGTCGGCTCCTCGACCGATTGGGCAGCCGGGCGGTGTTCCTGATCGGGGGCCTCGGCGGCGGCGCAGCCCTGGCCCTCACCTCGCTCGCCCCCGGCCCCCTGGTGTTCGCCCTGACCTCGGCGGTGGCCATGGGCCTGCTCGGCGGATTCGGGTTCTATCACGTGACGATGACGTGCGCCGTCCGGCTCAACCCCGAGCGATCGGCCAGGGCCATCGCCGTGCTGACGATCTGGGGTGCCTTCGCCTCCGCCATCTACCTCCCGGCGACGGCCGCCCTCGTCGATCGCTACGACTGGCGGCCGACGATCCGGGTCCTGGCCGCCGTGGTTGCTGCGGTGTTCGTGCTCGCCGCCGTGGTCCTGCGGCCGGTCCGTCCCGAGCCGGGCGATGCCCCGCCGGCGTCGATGCGACGGATCCTGGCCCGGACCGTCGACCGACCGGATCGGCGGGCGTTCACCCTTGCGCTCGCCCTCGGGTGGATCGCCATGTCAACAATCCTCGTCTACCAGGTGCCGGTGATGACCGCGGCCGGGCTGCCGCTGGCAACGGCGGCGACGATCGCCGGGCTCCGCGGCTTCTCGCAGACCGCGGGCCGGATCCCCCTCGGCCCGATCGTCGATCGTCTCGGGTCGGCCCGCTCGATGTCGCTCGCCCTCGGCGCCATCGCCGTCGGCGGCGTCGTCCTCGCCTTCGCCGGACAGATCGCCCCCGCCGTCGCCTTCGCCCTCCTCGCCGGGTTCGGGATCGGGGCGATGAGCCCGCTGCAGGGCATCGTCGTCGAGGAGCTGTTCGACCGGGACACGCTCGGGGCGACCATGGGCTCGTACAACCTCATCGGCATGGGGGGTGGTGCGCTCGGCCCGGCCCTCGCCGGGGTGCTGGCCGACAGCTCCGGCAGTCGGCGGTTGGTCACCGGGATCATCGTGGTGTGTGCGCTGGCGGCGGCGGTGCTGGCGTTGCGGATCGGTACCGTCGGCCCCTCCGCTGGCTCCCCGGATCGAGCGGACGGCGGCCACGCCGGGGAGAGCGGCGAGGGCGGGGACGCCCGCCGGTCGCCTTCGGAGTAGGTTGGCCAGCGATGACCACCTCGCCTCCCGCTCCCGGCACCGGCACCTCAAACGACAGCAGCAACGACAGCGGCACCTCACACGACAGCGGTAACGGAACGACGGCCACCACCGTGATCGGAACCGCCGTCCGCAGGGTCGAGGATCCGCCGCTGCTGACCGGGCGGACCACCTTCGTGGCCAACCGGCCCCTCGACGACGCCCTCGTCGTCCACTTCGTCACGTCGATCGAGGCCCACGCCGTCGTCCTCGGGATCGACGTCGAGGAGGCCAGGGCCATGCCCGGTGTGGTCGACGTCGTCACCGCCGCCGACCTCGACGCCGACGGGGGAGCCCCGCCGCTGCCGGCCCGGTTCCCCGGGCTGCCGGACGGCACCGGGCGGCCGGTGCTGGCCGACGATCGGGTGCGTTACGTCGGTGAGCCGGTGGCGGCCGTCGTGGCCGAGACCGTTGCCCAGGCCGCTGACGCCGCCGAGCTGGTGGTGATCGACTACGACCCGCTGCCGGCCGTCGTCGACCTCGCCACCGCGGCCGACCACGAGAGCCTCGTGTTCCCCGATGTCGGCACGAACGTGCTGGTCGAGGCGTCCGGCGGCGTCGAGGAGGCCCCCGACCTCGCCGCCTGCGAGGTCACGGTCGAGCTGACGACGGTCAACAACCGGGTCGCCGCCTGCCCGCTCGAGACGAGGGCGGGGGCCGCCTACTGGACCGATGACGGGCGCCTCGTGCAGTACGCCTCGTGCCAGGGGGTCCACCCCGTCCGGGCCGCCCTGGCTCGCCATCACGGCCTGGAGAACGACCAGGTCCGGGTGATCACCGCCGACGTCGGCGGCAGCTTCGGAGCCAAGGGCGGGCCCTACCCGGAGGACCTCGTGCTCGGGCACCTGGCCCGTCGCGCCGGCCGACCGGTCCGGTGGACGCCGCCCCGCGGCGCCGACATGGTCGGGCTCGGCCACTCGAGGGCCCAGATCCAGACGATCGCCATCGGCGGGAGCCGTGACGGTCGCATCGAGGGCATCGTGGCCAACGTGACCGGCGACGCCGGCGCCTACCCGGTCACCGGCCCGGCCCTGATGCGCAACGCGGGCATGGTGCTGCCCGGGCCGTTCGACGTGCCGGCGGTGCGCTGGACCGGTCGGGTCGTCGCCACCAACACCACGCCGATCGCCGCCTACCGGGGGGCCGGTCGGCCCGAGGGTGGGGCCATGCTCAACCGGGCCATCGACGCCTTCGCCCGCGAGATCGGGATGGACACCCTCGACGTGATGCGGGCCAACGTGATCGCCGCAACCGATCTGCCGTGGACCAACCCGACGGGTCTGGCCTACGACTCGGGCGACTACCGCGAGGCGCTGGAGTTGGCGGCCGCCGCGGTCGACAACGATGCCGTCCGGGCCCGTCAGGTGCGGGAGCGGGCCGACGGCTCGCCGACTCGCACCGGGATCGGCTGGGCCGGGTTCATCGACCGAACGGCCGGTCTCCCGGGCGACGACTGGGGTCGGGTCGAGCTGCAGTCGGACGGCTCGCTCGAGCTGCTCACCAGCTCCTCACCCTACGGCCAGGGGCACTACACCGCCTGGGCCATGCTGGCCGCCGAGCGGACCGGGATCCCGGTCGACCGCATCCGGGTGTTCCACGGCGACACCGACGTGGTGCCGAAGGGCCCGGTCACTGGCGGGTCACGCTCGGCCCAACGGGCCGGCGTCGCCGTGGCCAAGGCAACCGACGACTTGGTCGAGGCGGCCAGGGCCCGGGCCGCCGACCTGCTGGAGGCGGCACCGGGCGACGTGGTGCTCGACGTCGGGCGCGGCGCCTTCCACGTCGCCGGCGCACCCGCCGCGGCGGCCGTCGACTGGGTGGCCGTGGCCGCTTCGGTCGGCGACGGCTCGGGCCTCGGGGGCAGCGACGACGCCGACGAGCTGCTGGCCTGTGAGTCGGACGGGATCGGCGACGGTCCTTCGGTGCCGTTCGGGTTCTATGCCGCCATCGTCACCGTCGACACCGAGACCGGGGCGGTCACGCTCGACCGGATGGTCGGCTTCGACGACGCCGGCACGGTGCTCAACCCGCTCCTCGTCGAGGGTCAGCTGCAGGGGGCGATGGCCCAGGGTGTCGGCCAGGCGCTGTACGAGGAGTTCGTCTACGACGCCAACGGCAACCCGCTGACGGCGTCGTTCCTCGACTATGCGTTCCCCGGCGCACCCGAGCTGCCCAACTTCGAGGTCAACGTGTTGAGCTACCCGTCGCCGAACAACCCGCTCGGGGTGAAGGGGATCGCCGAGTCGGGTTGCATCGGCACGGTGCCGGCCATCCAGAACGCGGTCGTCGACGCCCTGGCCGACCTCGGCGTCCGCCACGTCGACCTGCCGCTCACCCCGGAGAAGGTGTGGGCCGCCATCACCGAGGCCCGGCGGTCGCACGGTGGTCCATCGGAGCCGTAGCCGGCCGGGGCGCGGTCCGGCGACGACCCGTCGTTCCATCTCTCACCGACTGCGAGCCATGTCGACTCCTGTCGTGTCCCCGGCACACCGGGACGTGGTCGGGAACGAGTGAGCGATCGCCGATCGAGCGGGCGCAGGCCCGGCTGCTCAGATCCGCGGGTCGGCGAGCCGCATGGCGACGTCGACGATGGAGTTCAGCACCACGTAGACGGTCACCACGTAGGTGGTGAGGGCCAACAGCAGGTAGAGGTCGCGGTTGATCGCAGCCTCGAAGACCAGCTGACCGAGGCCACCGATCCCGAACACGATCTCCAGCACCATCGCCCCGGACAGCAGCGAGGCGACGTTGAGCCCGACGACGTTGAGCAGGCCGAGCGACGCCGGTCGTAGCGCATGGCGGGTCAGCACGTACCACGGGCTCAGGCCCTTGCCAACGGCGGCGGCGATGTACTCGGAACGCAGGACCTGCAGTGCGTCGGCCCGGATGATGCGGGCGACGATCCCGAGTTCGGCGAACACCAGCGCCGCCGCCGGCAACAGCAGGTTGCGGAGATTGCCCCCGAGCGAGTCGCTGATCCGGATCCAGCCGGCGGCCGGCAGCCAGCGGAGCTGGAGGGCGAACAGCCAGATCAGGAACACCGGGGTGATGAACACCGGGATCGACTGCGAGAGCCCGAACACCACGTTGAGCGCCGTGCCACGGCGGCGACCGGACCAGGCCGCCGCCAGCAGCCCGAGCGGGATGCCGAGCAGGATCGTCCCGAGCACGCTGACCAGCACCAACTGCAGCGAGATCGACAGGCGGGGCACGATCAGCTCGCTCACCGCCATGCCCCTGGTCGAGCGGCCGAGCTCGCCGGCCAGCAGGTCGAGCACCCAGCGCCCGAACCGGATCGGGACCGGGTCGTCGAGGTGGTAGGTCTCGACGATCGCCCGAGCCCGGGGCGAGCCGTCATCGATCCCACCGGGCAGCACGACCGCAGCGAAGCCACGGGGGATCGAGATCTCGATGGCGACGAACACCGCCAACGCCGCCCCGGCCACGGTGGCGACGAGCCGGCGGACCATCCGCAGTGCCCCTCGCACCACCGGGAGGACGACCAGCGCACCCCGCTTGCTCGAGGTCGATGTCGTCGGCCAGCGTCGGAGCAACGGCCGGCCTGCGTCCACGCCTGTCAGTGTGGCACGGGTTCGAGCGTCAGCCGCAGGCCACGACTCGGCCCGGCCACATTGCCCGGTCGGCGACCGCCGTCGTAGCCTTCGTTCGTGGCAGCGCAGGGATCAGCATCGCCCGACATCGAGACGAACGGGGCCGCCGTCGGTGCCGACGAGGTCGAGACCAACGACGTGGTCGTCGTCGGGGCCGGGGTCTCGGGCATCTACCAGATCAAGCGCCTCATCGATCTCGGCTTCGACGCCGTCGTGCTCGAAGCCGACCCCGACCTCGGCGGCACCTGGTACCGCAACCGCTACCCCGGCGCCCGGTTCGATTCGGAGAGTTACACCTACGGTTACTCGTTCTCCCGGGAGCTGCTCGACGAGTGGCACTGGACCGAGCGGTTCTCACCCCAACCCGAGAACCTCCGCTACCTCCAGTACGTGGCCGACAAGTTCGACCTGCGCCGTCACATGCGCTTCGACAGCCGGGTCGAGACGATGACCTGGGACGAGCGCGACCGGTGCTGGACCCTCGACCTCGTCGGCGGTGGTCGCCACCGGGCCCGATTCGTCATCACCAGCGTCGGCCCCCTGTCGATCCCGACCCTGCCGAGCTACGAGGGCATGGACGACTTCGACGGCCCGTCGTTCCACACGTACCACTGGCCGGCCGAGCCGGTCGAGCTGGCCGGCAAGCGGGTCGGGGTGATCGGCACCGGGGCAACCGGCATCCAGGTCATCGCCGAGATCGCCGACAAGGTCGGCGAGTTGACCGTCTTCCAGCGGCGACCCAACTGGAGCACGCCGCTCAACAACTCCCGCATCTCCGACGAGGAGATGGCCGAGATCCGGGTCCGCTACGACGAGATCTTCGCCAACTGCGCCGCGTCGCCAGGCGGGTTCGAGCACGTGCCCGACTGGCGCGGCTTCTGGAACCTGACCGCCGAGGAGCGCCGCCAGCGGTGGGACGAGCTCTACGACCAGCCGGGGTTCGCCATCCTCGCCGGCAACTTCGCCGAGATCTTCTGGGACGAGAAGGCGAACGACGAGATCTCCGAGTACATCGCCGACCGGATCCGCCAGCGGGTCGACGATCC
>JBCCVL010000071.1:0-27799 GCA_039195375.1 Actinomycetota bacterium | reverse complement strand
TCACCCTTCCCGAGGGGACCGAGATGTGCATGCCGGGTGACAACACGGAGATGACGGTGGAGTTGATCAACCCGATCGCCATGGACGAGGGTCTGCGGTTTGCCATCCGTGAGGGTGGCCGCACCGTCGGCGCCGGCCGAGTCACCAAGATCATCAAGTAGGGATTGAGTACCGCATGAGCAAGCAGAAGATCCGCATCCGGCTCAAGGCCTACGACCACGAGATCGTCGACCAGTCGACCAAGAAGATCGTGGAGACCGTCGCTCGGACCAACGCCGAGTTCCGGGGCCCGATCCCGCTGCCGACCGAGAAGCATCGGTTCTGCGTGATCCGGTCACCCCACAAGGACAAGGACTCCCGCGAGCACTTCGAGATGCGAATCCACAAGCGGCTCATCGACATCCTCGAGCCGAACCCCAAGACCGTCGACTCCCTCCAGCGGCTGGAGCTGCCGGCCGGCGTCGACATCGAGCTCAAGATCCAGGAGGTCTAGGTGACCGGGGCCTTCGGTCCCGGAGCGACCTCGATCTGAACGGCACGGAGCCCGGGCCCGAGCGGCCCGGGCTCCGTCGCGTCCGAGCCGGTGACGGAGCCGGGTTGGCCTCGGCCCTTGCCGGGCCACGATCGCCCTGCTACTCCTGCCCGATGCGCTTCACCAAGCCGTTCTGGGACGGGATCGCCGACGGGCGGATCACCGTCGCCTTCCGGGGCTGGACCCGCCCGACCGTGGTGGCTGGCCGGGCCTACCGGACCGGTGGAGGCCGGATCGAGGTGGTGTCGGTCGAGGCCGTCGAACCGGACGCCGTGACCGACGCCGATGCCGCCAGGGCCGGCCATGCGTCGGCCGTCGAGGCTCTGGCCGCGGTCAGGACCGACGGCGGCCGACGGCTCCATCGGGTCGAGTTCCGTCGACTCGACGAGCCCGATCCCCGCGAGCAACTGGCGAACAGCGACGACCTCGACGAGGCGGCCATCGCCGAGATCGACGCCCGCCTGGACCGACTCGACCGGGCATCGAGCTCCGGTCCCTGGACCCGATCGACGCTCCGGCTCGTCGCGGAGCACCCCGGTCGGCGGGCCCCCGACCTGGCCGAGATCGTCGGGCGCGAGACCGCCCCGTTCAAGCTCGACGTGCGCAAGCTCAAGAACCTCGGCCTGACGATCAGCCTCCGCATCGGCTACGAGCTGTCGCCCCGGGGCCGGGCCTACCTCGACGCAACCGGCGGCTGAACCGACCGCCACCGTCGGTCACCACCCCGTTGTTCGCATGACGGCCCAAAGACGGACGGGTACCCTGGCGCAGTGGGAGCGCCGGCCGACCACCCCGACGAGTCCACCGTCCGTGTCCTCGTGCTCGGTCCACCGGCCGTGGCCGACGCCACCGGCGTCAGCGGCCTGGCCGGCCAGCAGGGGCAGGTACTGAGCCACCTCGTCGCCGCCCACCCGAACGTGGTGTCCAGCGACACCCTGATCGACGAGCTGTGGCCCGATCGGGCGCCCCGTTCCGCCCGCACCGGGCTCCGGGTGGTGATGACCCGACTGCGCAGCCGCCTCGATGCCGGCGGGGGAGCGGGCATCGTGCACGACGGCAGCGGGTACCGGCTCGACCTGGACGACGACCGGATCGACGCAGTCCGCTTCGAGCGGCTCGTCGGCGAGGCCGAGGCCGGCCTCGAATCGGACCCGGCCGACTCGGCCGATCGGGCCAGGCGGGCCCTCGACCTCTGGCGGGGTGAGGCGTACCAGCCGTTCGGTCGCCACGGTGGGCTTGCCGTCGCCGCCGGGCCGCTCGAGGAGCGCCGACGGCAGGCCGAGGAACTGCTGGTCGACGCCCTGCTCCGCTCGGGGCGTGCCGAATCCGCCGCCACCTGGGCGACCGGGCTCGTCGAGACCGAGCCCTACCGGGAGCGGCGGTGGGAGCAGTTGATGCTCGCCCTGTATCGGGCCGGACGCCAGGCCGAGGCGGTGCGGACCGGGCAACGGGCCGCCGCCACCCTCCGGGACGAGCTCGGCATCGACCCAGGACCCGGTCTGCGGGCGCTCGAATCCGACATCCTCAACCAGGCCCCGGAGCTGGACGCCCCGCCGGGCCAGACCGAGCGGTCCACCGCCGCGCCAGGCCGGCCGGCCCCGGCCGACGACGCTGCGGTCGCCGCTGGACCCCCACCCTTGCGAGCCACCCCGGTGCCTCGCAACGACGACAGTTTCCGAGGCCGGTCGGCGGACGAGGACCGGCTCGCGGCGGCACTGGAGCGGTCCCGACTGGTGACGGTCGTCGGCGGGCCCGGGGTCGGCAAGACCCGCCTCGCCGCCCGCCATGCCGCCGGCCTCCCCGACGGCACGGTGGCCTGGCTCGACCTGGTGAGCTTCCCCGCCGACCGCCTGGCGGTCGAACTGCTCGGCGTCCTCGGTGTCCGACAGGGCGACCGCTCGCCCGGCGAAGCGTTGGCTGCGGCCATGACCGGGCGCCGGTTGCTCGTGCTCGACAACGCAGAGCACGTCCCCGAGGTGGTGGCCGACCTGGTCGAGTCGTCGCTGGCCGCCGATCCGACCATCCGGATCCTCGTCACGAGTCGCCTGGCCCTCGCCTCGCCATCGGAGGCCCGTCTCGACCTCGGCCCGCTCCCGGTCGAGCACGGTGTCCGGCTGCTGGCCGAGCGGGCCTTCGGCCACCCGATGGCCGACGAGCGCGAGCAGCTGGCCGCACTGGTCCGCCAGCTCGACGGCTCGCCGCTCGCCATCGAGCTGGCCGCACCGCTGTTGCAGGTGACGTCGCCCCTGGCCCTCCGGGAGCGGCTCGAAGCCACGCTCGAACCGGCCGAGGGGCGAGGCCGTCCGGACGAGCGCCATCGGTCGATCCGCTCGGCCATCGACTGGTCGATCGATCTGCTCGGTGGCGACGATCGGGAGCTGTTCGACTCGATCGCCGTCCTCCCGGGTGGCTTCACCGGGCGGGATGCCGCAGACGTGGTCGGGCGGCCGATCGACGTGGTCGAACCCGCCCTCGCACGCCTGGCCGCCGGTGGGCTGCTCCGCTCGGTGACGGAGTCGGACGGCCGCCAGCGGTGGCGTCAGCTGAACACCGTGCGGACACACGCCCGCTCCCGGCTGCGCGAACGGGGGCGGCTCGATGATCTCGAACGAGCCCAGGCGGCCCGCCATGTCGCGCTCGTCGAGCGGCTCGGGCCGGATCTGCTCGGCCCGGCCGAGGACGTCGCCGTCGATCGGCTCGGCCGCTCGTTCGACCAGCTCCGGGCCACCCACGCCCGCCTGATCGCCGACGCCGAGGTCGAGGCGGCGAGCACCTTCGGCCTCGGCATGTGGGAGTACAACTTCTTCCGCCAGCACTACCAGCACTACCACTGGCTCGACGAGGTCCTGGAGCTGCCTGGCATCGAGCGGGTCGCCGACCACGACGAGCTGCTGGCCCAGGCCGCGCTGGCCGGCTGGGCCCGCGACCGCTTCCCGGCGGCGCTGGCGCTGGCCGCCGCAGCCGAGGCCGCGGCCGATGGGCGCGACCGACCGGTGCCGCTGACCGCACTCAAGACCCGGGTCAACATCGCGGCCCAGGAGGGTCGTCTCGACGAGGCTGCGGCCCGGCTCGACGAGCTCTCGGTTGCGGCAGACGAGCGGGGCACCGACCGAGACCGGGCCGACGTGCTCGTGTCGGTGGCCATGGGTCTGGCCCAGGTCGGCGCCGCTCGCGAGGCCGGCGCCGCCGCCGATCGCAGCCTTGCCCTGGCCACCGCCAGCGGCAATCCGACCTCGGTGTCGTGGGCGATGGTCGGACTGGGTTCGTCTCAGACGATCGCCGAGCCCCGGCTGGCCGCCCGCTCGTTCTCGGCCGCCAGCCGGCTGGCTCGCTCCGTCCGCAACCACTGGGTCGACGGCATGGCCCTCACCGGCCTGGCCACCGCGCTGCGCTACGACGGTCGACCGGATGCGGCCGCCCAGTTGCTCGTCGACGTCGTCGGCCGCTGGGACCGGTCCCGCAACGTGGCCCAGCTGTGGCGCTGCTGCCAGGAGGCGGTGCTGGTGCTCGAGGACCGGGGTCGGGCCGACGCCACCGGCGAACTCGTCGCCCGCCTCGGGTTGGCCGACCGCCTGCACCCCATGCCGCCTGATGACTGGGCCAGGATCGACGAGCTGACCAGGCGGTCGCCGCTCAGCGTCGGGCCGGGCCCTGCCTCGGACGACGACGGGAACCCCGGCGACGGCTCCGGCCCCGGGGTGGCCGCCGACCCGTTGGCCGGACTCGCCGGCGCCGTGATCCTGGCCCTCGCGTCCGACCCGATCGAGCCCCGCAGTTGACGGGCCACACGTCGATCTGACGATCCTCCCGACCGAGTCGCTCCCGGTCGATGGCGTCGAGCGGTCGGCGGTAGGGCCGGGTCCGGCCCTGCTGGCGGAACGGCCGCAGGAACCGGTGCCCGACCACCCGGGTCAGCACCACCGTCGGCCAACGGGTCAGCCGCCACCGCAGGAGGAACCGGAACACGGCCGTCATCGCCGCCGCTCGGCGCCGGCCGTGACCGTCGGCGATCAGCAGGGTCGCCGTCACGTCGTCGTCACCGACGACCTGGAAGAAGCCGGTCACCATCCACACGAAGAACCGGGGGAAGCCGTCGGCGATCCCCTCGACGAGAGCCTCACCGAGTCGCACGCCGTCGAACGACCGGGCCCGGTGGCGTCGCCGGATGAGTTCGGCCATCGCCCTGGCCTCGTCTGCCCGCATCGGTCGGCCCTCAACGGTTATCGCCTCCCATGGCGCGCCGAGCAGGTAGCCGATGCCGAGCCAGAACCGCAGGTAGGCGTCGCAGTCGTCAGCGGCCGGGGCGATCCCGAGCTCCTCCATCATCTCGAGTGGTGGCACGGCGAAGGTCAGCGCCGCGCCAAGCATGTCCTCCTGGTTGAAGGCGACGCCGAGCCCCCGGTCGGTCCAGCGGTGGCGGGCGAGGTGGTGGGCCACCATCGCATGCAGCTTGTGCACCCCGAGCACCGACCCGTGGGCCGGTCCACCGGGCACCAGCACCCCGTCGTCCCAGCCGGCCGGCCGCTCCAGCAGGTCCATGACGAACTGGGCGGTCTCGCCGGCACGACGGAACGGGTCGTCGGTCAGGCGCGAGCCCCGCCCGAGGACCAGCGCCCCCGGGGCGGCGGCGTAGCTGTCGGGCAGGCTCCGGAACAGCAGACCGAAGAAGCCGATCGTCGGCGACTGCTGGAACAGGCGCCTGGCCCGGCGGCAGGTGTCGGCGTCGAGGTGGCGGCCGGGCTGGCGGATGAACGCCAGCCGCTCGTCGAGGTCGTCGGCGACCGGCTGGAAGTGGTGGTCGAACTCGGGGTCGGTCAGGTGGCTGAAGCGGATGTCCGGCGGCAGGTCGAGCCTCGGGTGGGCCGGTCGGCGGCGCAGCTCGTCGAGCCGCTCGTCGGTCCAACCGACGGCAGCACGATCCGGCGGTGCCGGACCCTGGTCGGCGTGGGCCGCCGCCGGACCCGTCGCCGACGTCGGGACGGTGCCGGCATCGAGGTGCGTCCGCAGGGTCGCCAACCCGGCGTCGAGCCCGTCCCAGGGCTCGGGACGGATCACCCGACCATCGTCGTCGAACCAGAAGCCGGCCCGCTGGTGCTCGACGAACAGCCCGGCGATGAACGCCACCCGGTCCCGCACGTCGTTCCAGCACACCGACGCCCTGCCGTCGACCTCGAGGTCGCCGAGGACGCGGGGCAACAACTCGTCGGCGTCCATCGCCGCCAGCCGCTCGATCGGCCACGGTCCGATCGGGCCGGGCCGCCGATCGACCTCGATCGGGGCCTCGCCGGAGGGGACGGGGCGACCGGCCTTGATCGTGCCGTCCGGCGTCTCGACCCCGACGAGGAAGCGGGTGGCGAAACGGATCCAGCGATGCTCCAGCCACAGCCGGAACCGGCCGGGGTCGTGGAGCCGCCAGCCGTGGCGGGACTGCAGGAACCGCCACGGGGTGGTGAGTGTCCGCAGCCACGAGCGGAAGCCGACGGTGAGGGCCGCCGCCACCAGCCGCTGTTCGTGCAGGGCGAGGAGGCAGTTGCCGAGGAGGAGGTGGCGGGACCGCTCCTCGGGGTCGTCGGTCTGGAGCGCACGGTGATAGGCCCGGAAGCCGAGCACCAACGGCATCTCGAATCGGGGCAGGTCGCGGTTGCGCGAGTCCGACCGCCAGGCCCCCCACGAGCCGCCGAGGCCACCGCCGGGGGTGCCGGGCGGGCTGATCAGGTTCGCCCGGAGCGCCTCCTCGCAGGCCGCCCACACGTCGTCTGGGTCGTCGTCTGAGCCGGCCAGGCCCACGGTGTCGAGGAAGGCGACGTGGGCCCTGGCGATGTCGGCGAACACGTCCCGGTTGCCGTCGCCGAAGGCCCGGCTGATGATCAGGTCGAGGCCCGGGATCGGCAACGTGAGCGCATCGCCGACGGTGTGGCTCGCCCACTGGCCGAGCACCGTCCAGGTCGCGTCCCCGGTGCCGAACAGCTCGGCCATCGCCTGGGCCAGGTCGCCGTAGGTCCGGGTGATCAGTTCGTTGCGAACCCTGGCCGGCATCGGGGTGAAGGCGATGTCCTCGACCCGGTCGATCGTCAGGTCGCGACGCTCGGGGCGGGGCTGCCACCGCAGCGCCTCGATGCCGGCCAGTACCGGCGTCGCCGTGTCATCGGTTTCCTGCGCTGCGGTCACGGTGGCGATCCCTCCGCTCATCACGCTCCTCCTGCTCGACCGGCTGTGCGGTGTGGACGGTGATGCTCGAAGTGTTGGTGGTCGGGGTTGCGGGCGCGTTAACCGGGGCCCGTTGCGGTCAGCTCGGCGGGCGGGCGCCCTCCTCGAGCAGCCGGTCGACGTCGTTGCCGCCGATGCCGGCGGCGAGCAGCGAGAAGTCCCCGTTGTCGAACATCGCCCTGGCCGCATCGGCGATGACCCGGTGGGTCGCCCTGGCCAGGCTGGAGCCGAGCGAGATGCGGGCAACCCCGGCGTCGGCCAGTTCCTGGCGGGAGTGCCGGGTGAAGGGGCCGGCCACCAGCGCGTTGACCGGGGCCGACACCGACGCACAGACCCGGCGGAGCGAGTCGAGGTCCGGCGGCAGCGGCAGGTACAGCGCATCGGCCCCGACCGCCTCGTAGGCCTGGAGCCGGCGGATGCCTTCGTCGAGGTCGTAGGACCGGTTCAGCACGCCGTCGGCCCTGGCCAGCAGCACGAAGTCGTCGTCGAGGGCCCTGGCCGCTTCGACGCCGGCCCGGATCCGGTCGACGGCCAGGTCGAACTCGTAGGCCCCGGAGCCCGGCAGGTCGGTGTCCTCGACGGAGATGCCGGCCAGGCCGGTCTCGGCGGCCAGGTTGACGGTCTCGGCCACGGTCTCCGGTGCGGCTCCGAAGCCGTTCTCGAAGTCGCCGGACACCGGGAGGGGCGTCGCCGCCACCAGCGCCTCGGCGTGGGCGAGGGCCTCGTCGCGGCTGACGCCGCCCATGTCTGGTCGACCGAGGGTGAAGGCGTGGGCGGCCGACGAGGTGCCGATCGCCTCCGCCCCGAGGGCGGCAAGCATGCGGGCCGACCCGACGTCCCAGGCGTTGGCCAGCACGAACGGCTGGCCTGGACGATGCAGTGCCCGGAACCGGGCGCCGGCTGACTCTGTCGACGGGTCGCTCATGGGGCGAGTCTAGGAACCGGTCGTCGCTCGTGCCGGCGGCTTTCGGCCGGCACCGTCAGGCGAGCCGGCGAGCGGGCGGGCCCGCCCCGTGGAGCGCAAGCTCACACGGTGAGGAGCACCACCGGCAGGGTCACGATCGACAGGATCGTGGAGAAGACGACGGCCGCCGTCACGCGATCGGGGAGGAGGTCGTACTCGGCGGCGACGACCGAGCAGAACACGGCCGGCGGCATCGCCGACTGGATGATCACGGCGGCCCTGGCGTCGCCCTCCAGTCCCATGGCAACGGCGACGGCCGCCGCGACCGCCGGGGCCACGGCCAACTTGGCCAGCGCCACCGTGCCGAGGTCGGCCGACCACGTCGGCCGACCGGAGTCGATCAGCTGCAGACCGAGCCCGAACAGCATGACCGGGATCAATGCGTCGGCCAGCAGTCCGATCGAGCGGTCGGCCACCAACGGCACGTCGAGGTCGGCCAGGTTCACCACCAGGGCCACCATGCCGGCGATTGCCATCGGCGCCCGCAGCGCCCGCACGACGGCGGCGCCGATCGAGGCGTCCCTCGCCTGGGCCATCCCGACCCCGACGACGAGCGACACGAAGTTGATGGTGACCATCAGCACCCCGGCGACGGGGAGGGCGTCGTCGCCGAGGGCGAAGGCGACGATGGCCAGGCCGGCGTTGCCGACGTTGCCCCACATGCTGGTCATGCCGAGGGCGGCTCCGGCCTCGTAGCCGGCGCCGCTGACCACGGTGAAGGCGCCGGTGACCAGCAGGGCGGCGGCCATGCCGGCCAGGGCGGCGACGACGAGGCCGACGACGACCGAGCGCTCCAGGTCGGCCTCGGCCAGGAGCCCGAACACGAACGCCGGGCCGAACACCCAGTAGGCCAGTCGGGACAACGAGCCCGAGTCGATCGCCAGTCGTGGTCCGACGACGGCCCCGAGGGCGACCAGCACCGCGACCGGTCCGAGGACGTTGAGCAGCACGTTCGCCAGCGACACGCCGGATGACGCTAGCGGCGGTGCAGTCGGTCACCGGCATCGTCAACCGCCGACTCGGGGACGTCACCCCCCATCCTGTGCGGCCGGCTCGACGGGCCAACCGGCACGCTCCGGGTCGGTCGGGGGCCTCGACCGACCCGGAGCCGGGGTCAGGCCGGGGTCAGGACTTGTCGGCGGCGTAGGTGATCAGGCGCTCCATCACCTCGGGCCCGGCCTTGTCGACGCTGCCGGCGTCGAACGGCGGCTGGGGGTCGTACTCGACCATCAACTGCATCGCCTTGGCGGCGACGTCGTCGACCAGCAGCTCCGACAGGCGCAGCGCCATGTCGATCCCGGACGACACCCCGGCGGCCGTGATGATCCGCTGCTCGAGGTGTTCGACGACCCGGTCGCCGGTCGGGATGGCCCCGAGCTCCTTCAGCTTGTCGTAGGCGCCCCAGTGGGTGGCGGCGCTGAGACCGTCGATCAGTCCGGCGGCGGCCAGGAGCAGCGAACCGGTGCAGACCGAGGTGGTGTAGCGGCTGCCGGCGTGCACGTCACGGAGCCAGTCGAGGGTCGGGGCGTGGTCGAGGAGCTGGCGGGTGCCGACGCCGCCTGGGACGACGATGACCTCGGGGTTGGTGACGTCGTCGAACGAGGCGTCGGCCATCAGGCCGAGGAAGCCGTTCTCGGTCCGGTACTCCCCGGGCTTCTCACCCACGAACGTGACGGTGGCGTCTGGCAGGCGTTGCAGGGTCTCGTAGGGGCCGATGGCGTCGAGGGCCGTGAGCCGATCGAAGAGGAGGACGGCGATCTGCATGGTTTGGTCTCCTTTGTTGGGTTCGGTTTTCGGTTGGTTGGGTTTGGTTGGGTTGGAGGGGTCGGGTCGATCGTGTGGGCTGGTGGTCCGGTCGAGCGGCCTCAGCGGCGCGACGAGGTCGGGTCGGAGGTGACCACTGCGGTCGAGGCGGCCTGCCGGCGGTAGGCGGCGGGGGAGATGCCGAGGCGGCGGTGGAAGGCACGGCGTAGCGTCTCGGGGGTGCCGAAGCCGCACCGCTCGGCCACCTGCTGGAGCCCGACCGGCTCGCGTTCGAGGATCGCCCTGGCCGCCTCGACCCGGACCCGCTCGACGTACCGGGCCGGCGATTCGCCGACCTCCGCCCGGAACACGCGGGCGAAGTGGCGGGGCGACAGGCCGACGTGGGCCGCCAGCGCCTCGACGCCGAGGTCGGCGGCGGGTGCCTCGTGGACGAGCTCACAGGCGGCCCGGACCGGCGCCAGCTCGGTCGCCTCGGCCCACACTGCCGAACCGAACTGGGACTGGTTGCCCGGTCGGCGGAGGTACACCACGAGGTGGCGGGCCACCAGCTGGGCCACCGCCGGCCCGCAGTCCTGCTCGACCAGGGCGAGGGTCAGGTCGATCCCGGCGGTCACCCCGGCCGAGGTCCACAGCGAGCCGTCGCACTGGTAGATCGGGTCGGGATCGACCACGCAGTCGGGGAAGGCGGCGGCCAGCTCGGCTGCGTAGGCCCAGTGGGTGGTGACCCGGCGGCCGGTGCACAGCCCGGCGGCCGCCAGCACGAAGGCGCCGGTGCAGACCGAGGCCAGCCGCCGGGCCCGTGGCCCCTCGGTCTGGAGCCACTGGATCAGACGTTGGTCGGGCTGCCGGGTCCCGCCGCCGCCGGGCACGAGGATCGTGTCGTAGGGCTCCCCGCCGGTCCGGAGCGGGTGGGCCGCCACCAGCGGGAGCCCCGACTGGGCCACCACGGGGCCGGTGTCGGCGGCCACGAGGTCGATGCGATAGCGGGGACCGCTCCGACCGAGGTGGTCCATCGCCTCGTTCGCCCCGGCCAACACCTCGTGGGGCCCGGTGATGTCGAGGGGCTGGAAGCCGGGGAAGCAGGTGATCGCCACGTGCCGCATGCAGCAAGCCAACCCCGGAACGCGGATGGCGTCAATGTCCTGGTTCCCACCGTTTCAGCCACCGGCTCCGGACCGACGGTGACGGGGCTGGAGCGCAACCCGTTGGAGAGATACAGTTCACGTCAGCGCAAGGTAGGACGACCCAGACGGGGTCGGACGCCCGGTCAACATTGCCCGGTGCACCGAAGGGTCGTTCGGAATCACAGTGGGGGAGATCGATCCTCGCCACCCGCGCGCGAGGTGGTGGCATCGGTGACACGATCCGACGGACGAGGCGGCAGATGGCGGAGCAGTTCAATTTGGAGCGCCGATCGCGGCGTCTGCGGCAGTCTGCGACGTTCGTCCTGCTCGGCGTCGTGGTCGCGGTGTTCGCCCTCGCCCTCGGCCAGTCGGGTGATCGGCTGCCGACGTCGAGCGTGGCCGACCCGATCGACGAGATGTGGGTCCTCATCGCCGCCTCGCTGGTCTTCTTCATGCAGGCCGGGTTCCTGCTGTTCGAGGTCGGCCTCGCCCGGGAGGTGCACGCCCCCGCCGTTGCGATGAAGAACCTCGTCGACTGGGTCGTCGGGAGCCTCGCCTTCTTCTTCATCGGCTTCGGCCTGATGTTCGGCGATGGCACCCCGATGATCGGCTCGGTCACCTGGGATCTCGACGAGCTGTTCGCCGCGACGAGCACCGTCTCCGGACCGACGTTCTTCCTGTTCCAGCTCGCCTTCGCCGGTACCGCCATCACGATCATCTCCGGCTCGCTGGTCGAGCGGATGACGTTCCTGGCCTACGTCTCGTTCTCCGCCGTGGTCGGCCTGCTCATCTATCCCGTCTACGGGCACTGGGTGTGGGGTGGCACGTTCACCGACGAGGCGTTCTCCGGTGGCACGATCGGTTGGCTGGCCGAGCAGGGCTTCCACGACTTTGCCGGCGGTACCGTCGTCCACCTCACGGGCGCAACCGCTGCACTGATCGGCGTGATCATGGTCGGCCCCCGCATCGGCCGCTTCCGGCCGAACGGTGCAGTGCGTATCTTCCCACCGTCCAGCATCCCGATGACGGCGGTCGGCACGCTGATCCTGTGGTTCGGCTGGTTCGGGTTCAACGGCGGCTCGACCCTCGCCTTCACCCAGGACGTGCCCCGCATCATCCTGGTCACCAACCTGTCCGGCGTTGCCGGCCTGGCTGCGGCCTCGCTCTACGCCTACCTGATCGAGGACCGGATGGACATGGTCTCGAAGATGATCGGCGGCGGGTTGTCCGGCCTGGTGGCGATCACCGCCGGGGCCGACGTGATCGGACCGCTCGGCGCGATCGTGACCGGCCTGGTCGCCGGCGTGCTCTACAACGTCGGCTACGAGCTGCTCATCCGGATGCGGATCGACGACGCACTCGGCGTCGTGCCGGCCCACGGGCTGGCCGGCATCTGGGGAACCCTGGCCGTCGCCCTGTTCGCACCCGGTTCGGTGCTCGGCCGCCCCCGGGTCGAACAGCTGACGATCCAGACCTTCGGGGTCGTCGTCAACATCGTCTGGGTGGTGGTCACGTCGGTGATCGCGTTCAGCATCATCAAGCGGATCGTCGGTCTGCGGGTGTCGCCGATGCGCGAGCAGCGGGGCGTCGACCTCGAGCTCGACGACCTGCCGAGCCCGACGATCGAAACCATGGAGGAGTTGGCCGATGACGAGCTCGAATCACTCCTCGACTGACTCCGACCCGCTCAGCGGCTCGACCGGGGCGGACGATCGGTTCGTCGACTCCGTCTTCGACCCGGCCGCCGCAGCCGCCGGGGGCTCCGGGTCGGCCAGCGCCGTTCCGCCGGAGGGGGCCGACGGGACCGGACCAGACGACGTCGAACGCGACCCGGTCGAGGATCTCGACTCGGTGGCCGACGAGCTCGCCGCTGCGGCGAGGGCCTACGCCCCGGTGCAGCTCGAACCCGGGTCGGCGGCGAGTGTCCCGACCCGGTCGCCGGACGAGCTGACCGCCGAGCTGGCCAAACGGGTCGGGCTCGATCTCGACGCCGGGCGGACAACGGCCGAACTGCCTCCCGCAGCCGGCGGGCCGATCCCGACCGCAGGGCCCGGATCCGGCCAGGCGCCCGGCCCCGGATCCGGTCCTGGCTCCGGTCCCGGCCACGACGTACCGATCTCCGCCCTCGGCGATGCTCCCGACCCGCCGGCGCTCCCGACACCGCCGCTGCCGCCACCGGCGGTGGTCAACCAGACCCCTGCCGCCGCCACCGAAGCGGCCGCCGTCGAGCCACCCCGCCAGTCGGCAGCGCCGATCGAGCCGGAGTGGCATCCGGTCGACCAGGTGGCGGTCCGCAAGCTCGGCGGCTTCAACTTCCTGTCGGTCGGGCAGTGGACCACCCTGCCCCGCGACGAGAAGGCCCGTCTGATCAAGGGCAACCTCGTCCAGTTCCTCTACGAGGGCGATCCGGTCGGCGTTCGACCGGCCCTGTTGTGGTTCAAGCGACTGTCGCAGGCAGACGAGGCCGGACCGGACGACCCGCCGACCCGGCCGGCTCGCCGCTGACGGCACGCTGGCGAGGGGCCGGAATCCGCTGCACCGGGCAACGTCGGGTGGAACCGGGGAGTGGCCGAGCTAGGCTCGTAGGGTCCTGGTTCGAGGACCCGATGCGAACCTGACCACAGGCCGAGTCCCCCGGCTCGGTCGCACCGGTACTCACGCCACTGCAACGACCTCCGGCACGGGCCACCCGAGCCGAGGATGACGGCAAATCGACGTCCGCGAAGGCCCCGGCTCGCCGAGGAACCACACGGCACAACCGAATCCGCTCCGCTCGCTGTGGGAATCCGCAAGCGGAGCGTTCGCGTGAACGGCCTGGTGTCGCCACACGGCACCACAGCCCTCTGACGGGAAAGAGACAGACAGCATCATGGTTCAGAAGGCGATTGTCGGCGAGAAGGTCGGCATGACTCAGGTCTGGGACGACGACAACAAGATCGTCCCCGTCACCGTCGTGAAGGTGACCCCCTGCCGTGTCGTCCAGGTCAAGACCCCCGAGAACGACGGCTATGCCGCGATCCAGGTGACCGTCGGCAACAAGGAGGCCAGGAAGCTCTCGAAGCCGGCCGCCGGCCACTATGCGAAGGCCGGGGTCGAGCCAGGCGCCGAGTTGGTCGAGCTCCGGGTCGACGACACCGCCGAGTATCCGGTCGGTCACGAGTTCGGCGCCGACACCTTCGAGCCCGGTGACATGGTCGACGCCATCGGCACCAGCAAGGGCAAGGGCTTCGCCGGCGTCATGAAGCGCCACAACTTCTCCGGGCAGAAGGCGTCACACGGCGCCCACCTGATCCACCGGATGCCCGGCTCGATCGGCCAGTGCGCCACCCCGGCCCGAGTGTTCAAGGGGACGAGGATGGCCGGCCGCATGGGCGGCCAGCGGGTCACCACCCAGAGCCTGCGGGTCGTGCAGGCCGACGCCGAGAAGAACGTCGTCCTGGTCCGTGGCTCGGTGCCCGGTCCGAAGGGCGGCACCGTCATCATCCGCAACGCCGTCAAGCACGGCGCCGACAACGGGAGTGAGGGCTGATGGTCTCCGTTGCCGTCAAGACGCTGACCGGCTCCGACAGCGGCTCCGTCGATCTCGACGAGGCCACCTTCGGGATCGAGCCGAACGTGCCCGTCATGCACCAGGTGGTCAACGCCCAGCTGGCCGCCCGCCGGGCCGGGACCCACTCGACCAAGACCCGGGCCGAGGTCCGTGGCGGCGGGGCAAAGCCATGGAAGCAGAAGGGCACCGGTCGGGCTCGGGCCGGTTCGACCCGCTCGCCGATCTGGATCGGTGGCGGCATCGCCCACGGGCCGAAGCCCCGTGACTACTCCGAGCGGACCAACAAGAAGATGATCAAGCTGGCCCTCCGCTCGGCCCTGTCCGATCGGGCGGCCGACGACAAGGTCCGGATCGTCGAGGACTGGAACTTCGAGGCGCCGAGCACCAAGCAGGCCAAGGCGGCGCTCGAGGCGCTCGACGTCGACGGTCGGGTCCTCGTCGTGCTCGGCCGGGAAGACGAGGCCGCAGCCAAGAGCTTCCGCAACCTCCCCGAGGTCCACACCCTGGTCGCCGACCAGCTCAACACCTACGACGTGCTGGTCTCGGACTATGTCGTGTTCGCACGGCACTCCGTGCCGCCTCTGGCGACGAACAGCCGTCCGGGCGCACCGTCCGGTGACACCGCAGAAGGGACCGACTGACCATGCGTGACCCGAGCGACGTGATCATCGAGCCGGTGATCTCCGAGAAGTCCTTCACCACCGCGGAAGACCTCAACGCCTACACCTTCATCGTCGCCCCGAACGCTTCGAAGCCGGAGATCTCCGACGCCGTCGAGGCCATGTTCGACGGCGTGAAGGTGGCCAAGGTCAACACCCTGACCCGAAAGGGCAAGCGGGTGCGCGACCGGCGGCGCAACACGACCAGCTTCCGACCGACGACCAAGCGGGCCATCGTCACCCTCGCCGAGGGTGAGATCGACCTGTACTCGAACTGAGGCAGTAGAGCACCATGGCCATCCGCAAGCGCAAACCGACCAGCCCGGGCCGCCGGTTCCAGACCAGCTCGGACTACTCGGACGTCACCACGAACCGGCCCGAGAAGTCACTGCTGGCTCCCCAACACTCGACCGGCGGTCGCAACAACAACGGGCGCAAGACCTCCCGCCACCGCGGTGGGGGTCACAAGCGTCGCTACCGGGTCGTCGACTTCCGACGCAACAAGGACGGCGTGCCGGCCACGGTCGCCTCGATCGAGTACGACCCGAACCGCAATTGCCGCATCGCCCTCCTGCACTATCACGACGGCGAGAAGCGCTACATCCTCGCTCCCCGCGACCTGAAGGTCGGCGATCGGGTGGCCTCGGGGCCCGGGTCCGACATTCGGCCAGGCAACGCCATGCCGCTCCGCTACATCCCGGTCGGCACTACCGTGCACGCCGTCGAGCTGCAGCCGGGCGGCGGGGCCAAGATGGGTCGCTCCGCCGGGACCAGCGTCCAGCTCGTGGCCCGGGAGGGCATGACCGCAACCCTGCGCCTGCCGAGCACCGAGATGCGGCGGGTCTCCATCGATTGCCGAGCCACCGTCGGTGAGGTCGGCAACGCCGAGGCCGAGCTGATCAAGGTCGGCAAGGCCGGCCGCTCCCGCTGGAAGGGCAAGCGCCCCCAGACCAGGGGCGTGGCCATGAACCCGGTCGACCACCCACACGGTGGCGGCGAGGGCAAGACCTCGGGTGGCCGCCACCCGGTGTCCCCCTGGGGCCAGCCCGAGGGCCGGACCCGTAAGAAGGGCAAGAAGTCAGATGATCTGATCATCCGCCGTCGGCGGAAGCGTGGCGGTCGGAGGTAGCTATGCCGCGGAGTCTCAAAAAGGGTGCATTCGTCGACGAGCACCTGCTGAAGAAGGTCGACGAGCTCAACGAGAAGAACGAGAAGCGGGTCATCAAGACCTGGTCCCGTCGCTCGACCATCATCCCCGACATGGTCGGCCACACCGTGGCGGTCCACGACGGGCGCAAGCACGTGCCGGTGTACATCACCGAGTCGATGGTCGGTCACAAGCTCGGTGAGTTCTCGCCGACGAGGACCTTCAAGTTCCACGCCGGCCAGGAGCGGGGAGGCCGTCGCTGATGGCCGCCGCAACCGCCGTCGATCGCCTGGGCACCAAAGCCAAGGTCCGCTACGTGCGGATGTCGGCCTCGAAGGCCCGGGTCGTGCTGAAGCTGATCCGGGGCAAGGGCGTCGCCGAGGCGGCGGAGATCCTCGAGTTCACCGAGCGCCTGGCCGCCGACCCGATCGGCAAGTGCCTGGCCTCGGCCGTTGCCAACGCCCAGCACAACGAGGAACTGCTCGCCGACGAGCTGTTCATCTCGGCCTGCTACGCCGACGAGGGCCCGACCCTCAAGCGGTTCCGACCCCGGGCCCGCGGTCGGGCCGGTCGGATCAACAAGCAGACCTGCCACATCACGATCGAGGTCGCCCGCTACACCGACGACGAGCTCGACGAGGCCCGCAAGCGCAACGAGCTGAAGGACGAGGGTCGCCAGAAGCGGTCGTCGAGCCGCAGCTCGGGCGGCGGCGACCGGGCCCGCCGGGTGGCCAGGTCCAGGGCCGCCGAGGCCTCCGACACCGACGAGGACCAGACCGAGGACGACCAGGTCGCCGAGGACCAGGTCGCCGAGGACCAGGTCGCCGACGATCAGGTCGACGCCACCGAGGCCGAGGACGCAACCACCGACGAGGCGGCGGTCGAGACCACCGACGCAAGCGACGATGCCACCGAGGCGGATGCCGCCGACGAGGCCGATGCCGACGCCACCGCAACCGATGATGCCGACGAGACCGACTCCGACGCCGACACGACCACCGAGGACGCCACCGACGAGGTGGCCACCGACGACGACCCTGAGGACGATGCGGGAGTGAAGAACTGATGGGCCAGAAGATCCACCCGTACGGGTTCCGCCTCGGGGTCACCACCGACTGGAAGTCGCGCTGGATCGCCGACCGCCAGGAGTACCGCGACTACCTCGCCGAGGACGCCGCGATCCGTCGCTACCTCATGGGCCAGCTGCCCAATGCGGCGATCAGCCGCATCGAGGTCGAGCGGACCCGCGACAAGCTCCAGGTCGACGTGCACACCGCCCGCCCCGGCATCGTCATCGGCCGAAAGGGCTCCGAGGCCGATCGGCTCCGGGCCGGCCTGACCAAGCTGACCGGCAACGCCAGGATCAAGCTCAACATCGTCGAGATCAAGCAGCCCGAGCTCGACGCGGCCCTGATCGCCCAGGGCGTCGCCGACCAGCTGATGGGCCGCATGGCCTTCCGCCGAGCGATGAAGCGGGCGATGCAGAACGCGATGAAGGCCGGCGCCAAGGGCGTCCGGATCCAGTCGTCCGGTCGCCTCGGTGGCGCCGAGATGGGCCGGACCGAGTGGTATCGCGAGGGTCGGGTCCCGCTCCACACCCTCCGGGCCGACATCGACTACGGCCTGCGTGAGGCCCACACCACCTACGGTCGCATCGGCGTGAAGGTCTGGCTCTACAAGGGCGACATCCTCCCGTACAAGGCCACCAACGACAAGGCCGCCCGCGAAGCGGCGATGGCCGTCGGCGAGGCCGCCGGCGCCGCCGACGTCCCTCGCACCGTGGTGTCCTCGTCCCGCCGGCCCCGCCCGGCCGAGGTGACCGAGGCCCCGGCCGAGACCGCCGAGGACCCGGCACCGCTTGTCAAGGAGGCCGACCCCGAGTTCGAGCGTCTGCTGGCCGAGGAAGAGGCCATCGAGCAGTCGTTGCAGGCCAAGGGGCAGGCCGAGGACCTGGCCTTCCGCCCCGAGGACGGTGACTGACGTGTTGATGCCGAAGAAGGTCAAGCACCGCAAGCACCACCGCGGTCGCATGAACGGCCAGGCCAAGGGCGCCACCACCGTCAACTACGGTGATTACGGCATCCAGGTCCTCGAGCCGGGGTGGATCACCGCCCGCCAGATCGAGGCCGCCCGTGTGGCGATGACCCGCCACGTCCGCCGTGGCGGCAAGGTCTGGATCAACGTCTTCCCGGACAAGCCGGTCACGGCCAAGCCGGCCGAGACCCGCATGGGCTCGGGCAAGGGCAACCCGGAGCGCTGGGTGGCCGTCGTCAAGCCGGGCCGGGTCGTGTTCGAGCTGTCGTACCCGGACGAGTCGACCGCAAAGGCGGCGATGAACCGGGCCATCCAGAAGCTGCCGGTCAAGGCCCGCATCATCACCAGGGAGCAGGGATTCGATGGCTGACGCAGCGATCACCGACATCAGCGACGCCGAGCTGGTGAAGATGCACGACGACGCCAAGCGCGAGCTCTTCAACCTCCGGTTCCAGCTGGCCACCGGCCAGCTCGACAACAACGCCCGTCTCGGTCAGGTCCGCAAGGACGTGGCCAGGGCCAAGACCGAGATGCGGTCCCGTGAGATCGCCGCCGCCGAGGCCATCGCCGCACGCGAAGGAGAAGCCTGATGAGCGAGACCGAGCTCAAGGACCGCTCGACCACCCGCAAGGTCCGTGAGGGCATCGTGGTGTCGACCAAGATGGACAAGACCGCGGTCGTCGAGATCGTCCGTCGGTCCCGGCACCCCCAGTACGGCAAGACCGTGCAGCAGAGCAAGCGCTACTACGCCCACGACGAGGAGAACACCCTCAACGAGGGCGACCGGGTCCGGATCGTCGAGACCCGGCCGATGTCGAAGAAGAAGCGCTGGCGCCTGCTCGAGATCCTGGAGCGTGCCCGATGATCCAGCAGGAGTCCAGGCTCCGGGTCGCCGACAACTCCGGCGCTCGCGAGGTCCTGTGCATCAAGGTCCTGGGCGGGTCCCGGGTCCGCTACGCCGGCATCGGCGACATCTTCGTCGCCACCGTCAAGGAGGCGATGCCGGGCGCCCAGGTCAAGAAGGGCGACGTGGTCAAGTGCGTCGTCGTCCGGACGGCCAAGGAGCGCCGCCGCCCCGACGGTTCCTACATCCGCTTCGACGAGAACGCCGCGGTCCTCATCAACGAGAACCGCGAGCCTCGCGGCACCCGCATCTTCGGCCCGGTCGGCCGTGAGCTCCGGGACAAGCGGTTCATGCGCATCGTGAGCCTGGCGCCGGAGGTCATCTGACATGGCAAAGCCGAAGATGAAGATTCGCAAGGGTGATGCCGCTCGTGCGGAGCACGAGCTAACCGAGTTTCCGCTTCGCGGAAACGTCGCTGGCTGGACCTTGGAGTGTGGGTCATGAAGATTCGCAAGGGTGACCGCGTCCGGATCCTGGCCGGCAAGGACCGGGGTCGCGAAGGCGTGATCTCGGCCGCCTTCCCGGCGACCGGCAAGGTCATCGTCGAGGGCTACAACGTGGCCAGGCGCCACACCAAGCCCCGCTCCGCCGAGGAGCCGGGCGGCATCATCGACAAGGACATGCCGATGGACGTGTCCAACGTCGCCGTGCTCAGCCCGAAGGACGGGAAGCCGACCCGCGTCGGCTACGCCTGGGACGGCGACGAGAAGATCCGGGTCTGCAAACGGACCGGCGAGAAGATCCCCGAGGTGGAGGACTGATGTCTGCTACCGCAACCCAGACTCGGCCACGACTGAAGGCCGTGTACAACGACCAGATCCGTGACCAGCTGAAGGCCGACCTCGAGCTCGGCAACATCATGCAGGTCCCCCGCATGGAGAAGATCGTGGTCAACATCGGGGTCGGTGAGGCCCTGCTGAACTCGAAGCACCTCGAGTCGGCCATGAACGACCTCACGATCATCGCCGGCCAGAAGCCGATCGCGACCCGGGCCAAGAAGTCGCTGGCCAGCTTCAAGCTGCGCCAGGGCAACGCCATCGGGTGCAAGGTGACCCTGCGGGGCGATCAGATGTGGGAGTTCTTCGACCGCCTGATCACCCTCGCCATCCCCCGGATCCGTGACTTCCGCGGCCTCAACCCGCGGTCGTTCGACGGCAATGGCAACTACACCTTCGGGCTCAGCGAGCAGCTGGTGTTCCCGGAGATCGACTACGACACCGTCGACACCTCACGAGGCATGGACATCACGATCGTGACGACCGCGAAGACCGACGACGAAGGCCGGGCCCTCCTCGAAGCCTTCAATTTCCCGTTCCGGCGCGAAGGGCAGGCTCAGTAGCAATGGCCAAGAAGGCACTCAAGATCAAGCAACAGCAGACCCCGAAGTACAAGGTGCGGGCCTACACCCGTTGCGTGAACTGCGGCCGCCCACGTGCGGTGTACCGCAAGTTCAACCTTTGCCGTGTCTGCCTGCGCACGATGGCCCACAACGGGGAGATCCCGGGCCTGACCAAGGCCAGCTGGTGAGCGGGAGGTGATGCACCAATGACCATGACCGATCCGATCGCCGACATGCTGACCCGCATCCGGAACGCCAACACCGCCATGCACGACGAGGTCTCGATGCCCTCGTCGAAGCTGAAGGTGGCGCTGGCCGAGGTGCTCAAGACCGAGGGGTACATCGACGACTTCGCGGCCGCCGACAACGGCGACCGCCCCGGTCAGACCCTGACGATCACCATGCGGTATTCGCCCGAACGGAAGCGGGTGATCAGCGGCCTGAAGCGGGTGTCGAAGCCCGGGCTGCGGGTCTACTCCAAGAACAACGAGATCCCCCGTGTGCTCGGTGGGCTCGGTGTCGCCGTTCTCTCGACCAGCAACGGACTCCTGACCGACCGTGCGGCCCGCAAGGCCCGCGTCGGCGGCGAAGTCCTTTGCTACGTCTGGTAGGAGAGCAGCCATGTCACGAGTCGGCAACGCTGCCATCACCGTCCCGTCCGGTGTCGAGGTCTCGATCTCGGGCCTCGACGTGACGGTCAAGGGGCCGAAGGGCACCCTCGAGCACACGATCCCCGACGTCGTCAGCCTCACCGTCGAAGACGGAACGGCAACCGTCGAGCGGGCAAACGACGAGCGGCAGACCAAGGCCCTTCACGGGCTGACCCGGTCGCTGCTCAACAACATGATCATCGGCGTCAGCGAGGGGTTCCGCAAAGACCTCGAGATCGTCGGCGTCGGGTACCGGGCCAACGCCAAGGGCAAGGACGCCATCGAGCTGGCGCTCGGCTTCAGCCACTCCGTCCAGGTCAAGGCCCCTGAGGGCATCGAGTTCGACGTGCCCGAGCCGACCAAGATCGGTGTCATCGGCATCGACAAGCAGGTCGTCGGCCAGGTCGCAGCCGAGATCCGGGCCTACCGCAAGCCCGAGCCCTACAAGGGCAAGGGTGTTCGATACGCCGGCGAGCGGATCATCCGCAAGGCCGGGAAGGCGGGCAAGTGATGGCCCGCCAGCATGGCCGAGAGAACGACGCCGGGAAGGCAGGAAAGTAGCGATGGCCACACGTGCCAAAGGGCGGGAGGCCGCCCGCAGCCGGCGCCAGCGCCGGGTCCGCAAGAAGGTGGTCGGCACCACCGAGCGTCCCCGCCTGGCCGTGTACCGGTCCAACAAGCACATCAGCGTCCAGCTCATCGACGACTCGACCGGTCAGACGATGGCCGCAGCCTCGACCTACGAGTCGGCGTGCTCGACCGACGATGGCGGCAGCGGCTCGGTCGCCGCGGCCAAGGTGGTCGGCACCACGATCGGCGAGCGGGCCTCCGCCGCCGGCGTCGACACCGTCGTGTTCGATCGGGGTGGCAACCGCTACCACGGTCGGGTTGCGGCGCTGGCCGACGCGGCCCGCGAAGCCGGGCTCAAGTTCTAGTCCCCCGCCAGAGATTCGAGGAACCAGATGGCGAACGAACGAAATGATCGAGGCCGGGGCAACGGACCGAACGACGGTCGGGAGTCCCGAGTCATCACCATAAACCGGGTGGCCAAGGTGGTCCGGGGCGGGCGTCGCTTCGCCTTCACCGCCCTGGTCGTCCTCGGTGACGGCAACGGCCGGGTCGGCCTCGGCTACGGCAAGGCCAAGGAGGTGCCCCTGGCGATCCAGAAAGGCACCGAAGAGGCTCGCAAGTTGATGTTCGACGTTCCGATGGCCGGTGGCACCGTCACCCACGAGATCATCGGCGAGCAGGGCGCCGGCCGGGTGCTGATCAAGCCGGCCGCCCCCGGTACCGGCGTCATCGCCGGCGGTGCCGCTCGGGCCATCCTGGAAGAGGCCGGCATCCGCGACGTGCTGTGCAAGTCGCTCGGCTCGGCCAACCAGATCAACGTCGCCCGGGCCACGATCAACGCCCTGCAGGGCCTGAAGCGGCCGGACGAGGTCGCCCGCCTGCGTGGCCTCGACGCCTCCGAGTTCACCCCGAAGGGCATGCTCGAGGCCTACAAGGAGCGCGAGCGCGAGCTCAAGTCCACTCCAGCGGAGGCGTCGTCCTGATGAGCGATGTCAAGGTGACCGTCGTGACGCCTTCGGCGTCTCTTACCGAGTTTCGCCTGCGGCGAAACGTCGCCCGGCTGCGAGGTGATCGGCATGTCTGACATCAAGGTGACCCAGGTTCGCTCCGCCATCGGCTCGAAGCCGAAGCAGCGGGGCACGCTGCGGGCGCTCGGTCTCGGCCGGATCGGCCGCTCCAACGTCCTACCAGACCGGGCCGAGATCCGGGGCATGATCGCCCGGGTCCCCCACCTGGTTGAGGTGTCGCCCGCCGGCGACACCCCGAGTCAGAGCGAGGAAGCCTGATGAAGGTTCACGATCTCAAGCCGGCCGAGGGTTCTCGGACCCGGCGCAAGCGCAAGGGTCGCGGTATCGGCGGCAAGGGCGGCAAGACCGCCGGCCGCGGTCACAAGGGCCAACGGGCCCGTGGCACGGTCCCGATCGGTTTCGAGGGTGGACAGCTGCCGCTGCAGCAGCGCCTGCCGAAGCTGCGGGGCTTCACCAACCCGTTCCGGGTGGAGTACCAGGCGATCAACCTCGACACGATCGCCGAGTCCGGCCTGACCGAGGTCACCCCCGAATCGCTGCTCGAGAAGGGCCTCGTCGGCAAGGGCGCTCTTGTCAAGGTCCTCGGCCGGGGCGAGCTCAGCTCGGCGGTGACGGTCAAGGCCCACGCGTTCTCGAAGTCGGCCGAGGCCGCCATCACCGGCGCCGGCGGCACGGTCGAGAAGCTCGACCTGCCGTTCAAGGTCCGCCCGGCGGCCAAGGGCAACGCCCACACCAACCGGTGACCGTGTGGCGGGCCCGGCCCGCCCGCCGGCGACCGGCCCGGCCGGCCCGACCGGGGCCGCATCGTCGGCCCCGGTAGCCTGGAGTACTCGGCGAACAAGTCAGGACCATTCGTGCAGACACTGTTGAACGTTCTGAGGACGACGGAGCTTCGGAACAAGATCCTGTTCACGATCTTCATCATTTTCCTGTACCGGCTCGGGGCCCAGATCCCCGCCCCGGGGGTCAGCCTCGACGGGATCCAGGCGCTGCGGGACTCGGCGGACGAGAACCAGGGCGGTGTCTTCGGCTACCTGGCCCTGTTCACCGGCTCGGGCGCCGTGCTCAACCTGTTCGGGCTCGGGATCCTGCCCTACATCACGGCGTCGATCGTGATCCAGATCCTCACCGTCGCCGTGCCGAAGCTGGAGGAGTGGCAGTCCCAGGGCGCGGTCGGTCAGCGGAAGATCACGCAGTGGACCCGCTACGTCACGATCGCGCTCGCCCTCGTGCAGGCGTCGAGCCTGACGTTCCTCATCAGTCGCAGCCCGGAACAGATCTTCGGCTACGACCCCGGGTTGTTCCCCGACGGCTCGATCGGGCGGATGTTGCTCGCCGTCATCTGTGTGACCGTCGGAACCGCCCTGTTGATGTGGATGGGCGAGATGATCACCGAGAAGGGCATCGGCAACGGCATGTCCGTGCTCATCTTCGCCTCGGTCGTGGCCGGTCTTCCGGTCGTCGGCGTGCAGATCTACCAGCTGCGTGGCGTCGTCTGGCTCATCGTCGCCCTGGCGGTCCTCGTGCTGCTGTGCCTCGGCATCATCTTCATCGAGCAGGGCCAGCGTCGGATCCCGATCAACTTCCCCAAGCGGGTGGTCGGCCGCCGCCAGTACGGCGGCAACAAGACCTACATCCCCCTGAAGGTCAACCAGGCCGGCGTCATCCCCGTCATCTTCGCCAGCTCGCTGCTGACCCTCCCGAGCCTGATCGCCACCAGCCTGCCGACCAGTGGCAACCCGCTCGACCCCAACTGGGGTGACAACGTGCGGGAATTCATCCAGAACCGACTCTTCACCCCGACCGACCCGGCCTACATCATCCTCTTCGGTCTGCTGATCGTCGGTTTCGCCTACTTCTACAACGCGATCGCCTTCGATCCGGCCAGGCGAGCCGACGAGCTCCGCAAGTCGGGCGGCTTCATCACCGGTGTCCGCCCCGGCCCACAGACCGAGCGCCACCTGGCCAAGATCCTCAACCGGATCACCCTGCCCGGCTCGTTGTTCCTGGCCGCCATCGCCCTCATCCCCTCGGCGCTGCTGTTCCAGCTGCTCGGCAGCGGTGGCAACAACGTCGGTCTGCTCGGCTTCTCGGGCATCTCGATCCTGATCGGGGTCGGCGTGTCGCTCGAGATCATGAAGCAGATCAACTCCCAGCTGATGGCGAGGAACTACGAAGGATTCTTGAAGTAGGGACGATGGTGTTCGGAGCCGCTGAGAACGCCGTGGCCGACCCGGCCCGGGCTCGACGAGCCGCAGGTTCCGGATCGGATGCAGGATCGGAGACGATGCCAATGAGCGACGACGTGGATCACGACGGGCAGGCGGCCACCCGACTGGTCATCTTCGGCCGACAGGGAGCCGGCAAGGGCACCCAGGCGGCTCGCCTCGTCGAGCACTACGGCGTGACGCACCTCAGCACCGGCGACATGTTCCGAGCGGCCGTCGCCGCCGGCACCGACCTGGGCCAGCAGGTCGGCCCGATCATGGAGTCGGGCGGGCTGGTGTCCGACGAGCTGACGATCGCCGTGGTGCGCGAACGTCTGGCCGCCGCCGACATCGCAGCCAAGGGGTTCGTTCTCGACGGCTTCCCCCGCACGCCGGCCCAGGCCGAGGCGTTGCTCGACATGCTCGGCGACGGTGGACTGCATGCGGTGATCGAGCTCGAGGTGCCCCTCGACGAGGTCACCGACCGGATGAAGGCCAGGGCCCGCGAGGACGACACCGACGAGAGCATCGCCAAGCGGCTGGCGCTCTACGACACCGAGACCGTCCCGACCATCGACTGGTTCCGGGAGCGCGGTCTCGTGGTGTCGGTCGACGGGCTCGGCAGCGAGGACGAGGTCGCACACCGCATGAGCGAGGCGATCGACAAGGCCCTCGCCGGGCGCTGAGCCAGGGTCGGACACGGAGCCGGGCTCGGACACCGGGCCGTCGCCTGGTCACCGACGCCGAGCGGCGGGCCCGCCTGGGGCGACGCCACATCCTCGAGCCCGCCGAGGCCGAGTCGATCGAGACGCTCGTCGACCGACTGCTGGTGCTGCACGCCACCGATCCGGCCACGATCTACCTGTCGGTCGGGGCTCGCCGTCCGGGCCTCACGGTCGGCGACGTCGACGAGGCACTCTTCGATCGCCGTAGCCTCTACCGCACGATGGTGATGCGGCGGACGCTGTTCGTGTGCACCACCGAGCTCGGGCCGGACGTCGAGGGGTCTTCGGCCCCGGGGGTGGCCCGATCGGAGCGGAAGCGCCTCGAGAAGTTCATCGGCGACACCGAGTTGTCGGCCGACCAGCTCGACGGGCTCCCGGCCGAGCCGTCTGCGTGGCTGGCCGCCGTCTTCGAGCGGGTACTGACCGCCCTCGATGGCCCTGGCGGCGACGACGATCGCGGTGGGCGAACAGCTCGGCAGCTGACCGTCGATGTCCCGGCGCTGACGACCAAGCTGGTGGCCGGCAAGGGCACCCGCCAGGAGATGGAGCTGGCTGCCACGTCCCGTGTCCTCGGCCTGATGGCCGTCGAGGGACTGCTGATCCGGGGCCGCCCGTCGACGACGTGGACCGGGCGCCAGTACCGCTGGTACCGGCGGGACCGGTGGTGGGACGGGAGCGCCGGCCCGGTGCCCGAGGTCGACGGCGACGCCGCCCGCGCCCGGGTGCTCGAGGGGTACCTGCGACGTTTCGGGCCGGCGACGCTGACCGACCTGGTGTGGTGGACCGGTTGGACCAAGACCCAGACCAGGGCAGCCCTGGCGAGCTTCGCCACCGTCGAGGTCGATGTGGAGGGCGACGGGGTCGACGGTGGGGTCGGCGAGGAGCCCGGTCTGCTCCTGGCCGACGACGCCGAGCCGGTCGACCCCCCGGAGCCGTGGGCGGCGCTCTTGCCGTCGCTCGACCCGACGCCGATGGGGTGGAAGCTCCGTCGCTGGTACCTCGGTGATCACCAGGGGCCGCTGTTCGATCGCAACGGCAACGTCGGGCCGACCGTGTGGGTCGACGGTCGCATCGTCGGCGGCTGGTCACAGCGGCCGGACGGCCAGATGGTCGTGTCCCTGCTCGAGGAGGTCGAGTCGCACGAGCGCCGGCTGATCGAGGCTAAACGGGCCCAGCTCCAGGACTTCGTCGGCTCCGTTGTGGTGCGCCCGTCGTTCCCGACACCGCTCCAACGGGAGCTGTCGCAGGGGTGAATGGCCGTTGCGGTCCGGGACGACCGCGCCACGTGACCGCCTGGGGTTGACCAACGTTGGAGGCCGTCGGTCTGGCCTCTAGCATGGATTGTTGGTCTGCCTCCGCATTTCGGGCACATCGTGTGAACGCACCTGTGACCGGACCGGCGGAGGCTCCTGATCGAACCGCTGCGTGAGGTTCGCACCAGGGCAGACCGTTGTCCAATCAGGCCGGGCGACCGGCCTGCACAATATCGGGCCGCCGGGCGGCCCGTGAGAAGTGGGGCCGGGGGACCGGTCTCAGGCTGAACGAAAGGCCGTATCCTGCCAAAGCACAAAGAAGACGCCATCGTGCTCGAGGGCACCATCACCGAGTCGCTCCCGAACGCCATGTTCCGGGTCGAGCTCGAGAATGGGCACAACGTCCTCGGTCACATCTCCGGAAAGATGCGGCGCCACTACATCCGCATCCTTCCCGGCGACAAGGTCCAGGTCGAGCTCACCCCGTACGACTTGACCCGGGGCCGCATCACCTACCGCTACAAGTAAGTCGAAGCGCCGCCACCCCCCGGTTCGGCGGTCACGGCACCGAGCGTCCGATCTGGTCGACCGGTGCCGGCAACCAGGAACAACGAGCGAGCGGCAAACGCTTGGCAGGGTCCGCTGCGCTCCAGAATCATCCACCCCCCGAGACAGACCCACCGATCGACAGGTACTTCCGATGAAGGTTCGCCCAAGCGTCCGACCAATGTGTGAGAAATGCAAGGTGATCCGGCGCAACCGCACGATCCGGGTCATCTGTGAGAACCCTCGACACAAGCAGAGGCAAGGCTGACATGGCTCGTATCGCCGGCGTAGACATCCCCCGCGACAAGCGGACGGAGATCGCCCTCACCTACGTGTTCGGGATCGGTCGCTCGACCGCCCGCACGATCGCCGACGCCACCGGCATCGACCCGAGCACCCGGGTCAAGGACCTGACCGACGACGAGGTGCTGCGGATCCGGGCCTGGATCGATTCCAACCTCAAGACCGAGGGTGACCTCCGGCGTGAGGTGTCGCAGGACATCAAGCGCAAGATGGAGATCGGCTGCCACCAGGGCATCCGCCACCGCAAGGGCCTGCCGGTCCGGGGCCAGCGCACCCAGACCAACGCCCGTACC
>JBCCVL010000070.1:0-28011 GCA_039195375.1 Actinomycetota bacterium | reverse complement strand
CGACGGACGGGGCACGCTCGCCCCCGTGGACCCGCCGAGGCGGCTGGTCACCACCGGCCTGTTCGCCCACTGCCGCAACCCGATGTACGTCGGCGTGCTGTCGGTGCTGGCCGGGCTGTCGATGGCCAGCCGGTCGCCGATCTCGGGCATCTACCTGCTGAGCGCAGCCGCAGCGTTCCACCTCCGGGTCGTTCGCCACGAGGAGCCGACGGCGGCAGCCACGTTCCCCGCCGAGTGGGCGGCGTACCGCCGGCGAGTCCCCCGGTGGTTTCCCCGGCTGACCCGTCGGCGCTGACCCGACCGGGGGCGCCGGACGTGACCTCCGGCGCCGGAGATGGGGGTGGCGGGCGTTCCGTGGCATGCTCGACGGCGTGCGGACGACCGATCAACCGCCAGCGGTGCTGGCTGAGGGCGTTGGCAAGACGTTCCTCGACCACGGCCGACGCACCACGGCCCTGGCCGGGCTCGACCTGGCCATCGGGCCCGGCGAGTTCGTCAGCATCATCGGGCCGAGCGGCTGCGGCAAGTCGACGCTGCTCCGCCTGATCGGCGGCCTCATCGACGCCGACCGCGGTTCGATCACGGTGGCCGGTCAGCCCCCGGCGGAGGGCCGGCGGGCCAAGCGGTTCGGATGGGTCCCCCAGTCCCCGGCGCTGCTCCCGTGGCGAACGGTCCGCGACAACCTGACGCTGCTGCCCGGGCTCAACCGTGGCCAGGGTCGCGGCCCGGTGGCCGACGATGAGATCGATGGCCTGCTCGACTCGGTCGGTCTGGCCCCGTTCGCCGACTCGCTGCCGGCCGAGCTCTCCGGCGGCATGCAACAACGAGTCAGTCTGATCCGGGCCTTCGCCCTGCGACCGCCGATCCTGTTGATGGACGAGCCCTTCGCCGCCCTCGACGAGATCACCAGGGCCGACATGCGATTCCTCCTGCTCGACCTGTGGCGGGACACCCGGGCCACCGTGGTGTTCGTGACCCACTCGATCGCCGAGGCGGTGCTGCTGTCCGACCGCGTCGTCGTGCTGACCGGGCGTCCCGGCCAGGTGGCCGACGAGCTGACGATCGAGCTCGACCGCCCCCGGGAGCACGGGCTCGAGGACGCCGACGCGTTCCACCACCACGCCGCCCGCCTACGAGCCTCGTTGAACAAGGCGGCCGACAGCTCGGCCGCCGATGCGAACGGGGCGACCCATCCGTGACCGCCCTGCCCCCCAACCTCGCAGTCGAGTCGCCGCCGGACGAGTTCGACGAGCAGCCCCGCTCGTCGATCGCCCGCGTCCTGGCCCCCCTGACCGGCCTGCTCCTCGTCTTCGGCGGCTGGGAGGCCTACGTCCGGCTGGCCGACGTGTCACCACTCACGTTGCCGCCACCGTCGCGCATCCTCGGCCACCTGGCCGACGACCCCGGCTTCTACGTCCGCAACGGGTCGGTCACGTTGGTCGAGGCGATGATCGGCTTCGTGCTGGCTCTGGTGGTCGCCCTGACCATCGCAACCGCCATGGCCCACTCCCGCTTCGTCGAGCGGGCGACGATGCCGCTGATCGTCCTGATCCAATCGACCCCGGTCGCCGTCCTGGCCCCGGTGTTCCTCCTGTGGTTCGGGTTCAGCCCGACGCCGAAGATCCTGGTCGCCGCGCTGTTCGCCTTCGTGCCGTTCGTGGCCAACGCCCTCACCGGCCTGCGCAGCGTCGACGCCGACACCCTCGAGCTGATGCGGTCGGTCGACGCCAGCCGCCGCGAGATCCTGTGGCACCTGCGCCTGCCCCACGCTCTGCCCGGCCTGTTCGCGGCGGCCCGCATCTGCGTCAGCCTTGCCCTGGTCGGTGCGGTCATCGGCGAGCTGTACGGTGGCTCGACCGAGGGGCTCGGCTACCAGGCGAGGATCGCCCAGTCACGGAGTCTGGTCGACCAGCTGTGGGGTAGCGTGCTGTCGCTGGCCCTCATGGGCATCGTCCTGACCCTGCTGGTGATGACGGTGGAGCGACGGGCCCTGCGCTGGCACAGCTCGCAGCGCACGATATGACCGAACGGGAGAGCGACATGGGTTGGAATCGACGGTGGCCGGTGGTCGCCCTGGTGACGGCGATGGCACTGTTGGCCGCGGCGTGCAGCGACGATGCATCCGACTCGGACGGCGCCGGCGGCGACCTGAGTGGCGACGTCGCCTTCGACGAGCGATGCGAGGCCAACGAGGCGGCCGGCACCATCACCTACCTGTCGGCGTTCGACTTCGCCGCAGCGGCCAGCATCCTCGACGTCGTCGTCGCCGAGGCCGAGGGCTACTTCGACGAGCTCTGCCTCGACGTCGAGATCGTGCCCGGCTTCGCCCCGACCGGCGGCCTGGTGGCCCAGGGCCAGGCCCAGATCAGCTCGGCCGGATCGTTCGGCGAGGTCGTGAACACCAACGTCCAGGGCGAGGCCGACCTGGTGGCGATCGCCCACTACGGCAAGACGTCGATCGAGGAACTGATCGTCCCGGCCGGCGGCGACATCACCGAGCTCGCCGACCTCGAGGGGGCGACCGTCGGGATCAAGGGCGACCTGCCCTACTCGCTGCAGGCGATGCTCGGACGGGCCGGCGTCGACCGGTCCAGCCTCGACGAGCCGCTGCTGGAGGGCTTCGACCCCGTCGCCCACCTGGAGCTCGGCATCGACGCACTGCCCGTCTACAAGAGCAACGAGCCGGCACAGCTCGATGCGGCCGGCGTCGACTACCGCATCTTCGATCCTCGCGACTTCGACATCCCCGCCTCGTTCGGCGTGTTCTTCACCAGCGAGTCGTTCCTCAACGAGCACCCGCTGGCGGTCCAGGACTTCGTGAGGGCCTCGTTCCGCGGCTTCGAGTTCGCGGTCGACAACCCCGACGTCGCCGTCGGCCACGCCTTCGAGCTGATCGATGCCGCCGGCAACCCGGCGTTCCTCTCGACCGAGGGCGAGGGCTTCCGCTGGGTGACCGAGAGCGACCTGGTCGTCGACACCACCCCGGCCGGCGAGGGGCCAGGGCTCATCGACGTCGATCGCTTCGGCGAGGAGATCGAGCTGCTGACCGAGGTTGGCGTGTTCGACGAGATGCCGGACTGGGAGCCGATGCTGAACACGGCGGTGACGGACGGGCTGTACGACGGGACCGAGATCGTCTGGCCGGCTGAGTAGGCCACCGCACGCCGACGACCGACCGGAAGCTGGGGAGGGGACGAGGAGATGACCGGATACGGCGTGTTGAGCCTCGCCGATCACCTCGTCGATCCCGCCACCGGCCGGCGGGAGTCGCAGGCCCAGCGGCTGCAACGGGTGGTCGATGCTGCGGTGGCGGCCGAAGAGGCGGGGTTCCTCGCCTTCGGTGTCGGCGAGCACCACTTCAGCGACTACATCCTGTCGGCCCCCGAGTTGTTGTTGGCCGCCGCGTCAGCCAGGACCGAGCGCATCCGTCTCGGCACCTCGGTGACCCTGCTGGCCAACAACGATCCCGTCCGTCAGGCCGAGCAGCTGGCCATGCTCGACGTGCTCAGCGACGGCCGGGCCGAGATGACCTTCGCCCGTGGCGTGTCGGAGGAGACGGCCAACGCCTTCGGCATCGCCGACTTCGACGAGCTGCGGCCCCGGTTCGAGGAGTACCTGCGGCTCGTGCTGCAGCTGTTCACCTCGGACACGGTGACGTGGGAGGGCGACTACCGGGCCCCGCTGCACGACATCCGGCTCCAGCCCCGGCCGGTCCAGCAGCCCCATCCGCCGATGTGGATCGGCGGCGGGATCTCGCGGACGTCGAGCGGGTTGGCCGCCGACCTCGGGTTGCCGTTGTTCCTGCCGAGCCTGTTCCGCTGGCCGGTCGACTACCTCGAGATCGTCGAGTTCTACCGGGAGCGGTTCCTGGCCGGGGGCCACGCAGACGAGCCCCGCATCGGCTTTCCGAGCTATCTGCACGTGGCTGCGACGAGCCAGGAGGCCAGGAAGCGGTGGCGCCCGCACCTGGAGCACTACCGCGACTTCGCCCTGACCCTGCGCAGCGCCTTCGGGCGAGACACCGACTTCGACAACCTCCTCGCCGGTCCCGCCATCTGCGGCAGCCCGGCCGAGGTGGTGGAGCGCATCCGGGAGATCGACGACCTGCTCGGCCTCGACCGCCATCTGTTCCTGCTCGACGCCGGCGGGGTGCCGCCGGACGTGCTCGACGAGGAGATGAACCTCCTGGCCACCGAGGTCCTCCCCCACCTCGGCTGAGTGGGGGCGGCCATCGGGCCGGTTGCCGGGACCGGTCGGCCGGAGCGGGCGGGTCTGCCGGTCAGCGCAAGCGGTCCCGCTGCATGATGGCGGCGGCCGCATCGGGCAGCTCGACCATGCACAACGGGTTGACCGTCACGAGCGTCCGCACGCCCTCGCTCTCCATCAGCACGAAGCGTTGCTCGCCGAGGATGCGCAGGTGAGGGGAGACGTTGGACTGGGTCAGGCCGAGGCCGTCGACGATCTCGCCGACGGTGGCCGGCTCGTCGAGCCCGCTGACGTGGTGGAGGATCCGGAGCCGTGTCGGGTCGGCCAGGCACTTGAACCAGGCCGCCCACTCGTCGAACCGCTCGTCGCCTGGCTGTGTCACGGGCCCAACTGTACGAGTGACGCCTCGTCCTTGCCCGTACCGGTTTCATCAATTATCGTCGATTATTGATGGATACCTTCATCGAGACACTGGTCCTGGTCGTCGAGGTCGGGGCGCTGTTCCTCGGCGTGACCGTCGCCGTGCAGCTGTTCCAGGCCCGCTTCGGCGCCGAGCGGCTGCGGACGTGGATGGGCGGACGGCCGGTGACGGCGGCGTTGAAGGGCATCGCCCTCGGATTCGCCACGCCATTCTGCACGTTCACCGCCATCCCGATGGTGGTCGGCCTCCGCCAGGCCCGGGTCCCGGCCGCCGGCTACGTCGCCTTCATCGTCGCCGCCCCGGTGCTTGATCCGGTCCTGATGGGTGCGCTGGTGCTGATCGCCGGGTACCAGGTCGCGCTGATCTATGCCGCCGTCGCCTTCGTCGCCGCCCTCACCCTTGCGCTCGTCGCCCATGCGTTCGACGTCGAGCGCCACCTGCCACCGATCGAGTCGTTCGTCGGGGCAACGGCCGGCGGCCCCGCCGCCGCCGGCGCGGGAACCGGTCTCGGCGCCACCGGGCAGGGCGACGGCGACGGGCCGGCATGCGGCCAGACCGTCACCGACGCCTGGGGTGGGTTGCGCAACGAGCTCCCACCCGCCTTCCGGCGGGCCACCGCGCTGCTGCGGGGCATGGCCCCGATCCTGCTGATCGGGATCGGGCTCTCGGTCCTCATCGAGGCGATGGTGCCGCCGAGCGTGACCGAGCGACTCACGTCGGCCAGCCCGGCGTTGTCGGTTCCCATCGCCGCAGCAGTCGGCACGCCGCTGTACGTGTCGACGACAGTCTTCGTCCCGATCGCCGAGAGCCTCGGGGCGGCCGGGGTCGGGATCGGGGCCATCGTCGCCCTCACGATCGCCGGAGCCGGTGCCAACCTCCCCGAGTTCGTCATCCTGTCGAAGCTGGCCCGACCCCACGTGATCGGGACCTTCGTCGGCTACGTGTTCGTCGTCGCCGTCATCGGCGGGCTCCTCACCCAGACCCTGATCGGCTGAACCGCGGACGGCCCAGCACGGTCGGCTGAGTACACCGACAACGTCGCCTATCGTGAGCGGATGGATGAGCACCAGCGGCTGACGGCCGACGAGGTGGCGACGCTCGACGGCCTCGACCAGTGGCGGGTGGTGCTGCAGACCCTGCGGGCCGACTTCGAGACCGGGTCCTATCCGGCCGCCGCCGACCTCGTCAGGGCCATCGCCGATGCCGCCGAGCAGGCGGCCCACCATCCGGACCTCGACGTGCGCTACCCGGGTCGGGTCGGGGTTGCCCTGACCACCCACGCCACCGGCGGGCTGACGATGGCCGACGTCGAGCTGGCCCGCTCGATCTCGGCCCTGGCCGCGGCCGCCGGCGCCAACCCGAGCCAGGAGATGTCACAGCTCCTCGAACTGGCCATCGACGCCAGCGACATCGAGGCCATCCGCCCGTTCTGGCGGGCCGTGCTCGGCTACCACCAACTCGACGACGGCACGCTGGTCGACCCGGCCAGGCGGGGTCCCGTTGTCTGGTTCCAGCGGATGGACGAGCCGCGCCGGCAGCGCAACCGGATCCACCTCGACGTCGACGTGCCCCACGACGAGGCCGACGCCAGGATCGCCGCCGCCCTGGCCGCCGGCGGCACGCTGGTGAGCGACCGTCGAGCCAGGGCGTTCTGGATCCTGGCCGACGCCGAGGGCAACGAGGTCTGCGTCTGCACCTGGCAGGATCGGAACTGACCGGGACCAGCTGCGCTGATCGGCCCCGATCGGCGCTGGGTCCGAGCTCGTCTGGGCGGCCCGGGCCGGCCGGGGCCCGTCAGCCGACGACCTCGACCGACCGGCCGAGGGCGACGATGGCCTCGACCACTTCGGCGCGATGGTTGGCGTCCCGGGTCTCGAGCACCAGGTCGACCTTGGCCGAGCGGGCCGAGATCGGGTCGAACAGCCGGCGGTGGTCGACCTCGATCAGGTTGGCCCCGGCGTCGGCCACGGCGGCCAGCACCGGCGCCAGCTGACCGGGCACGTCCCCGATCTCCACCCGGAGCGTCGACACCCGATCGGTGCGGACCAGCCCCCGCATCAGCACCGAGGCCAGCACCCTGGCGTCGATGTTGCCGCCGGACAGCACCACCCCGACCCGGCGCCCGGCGAACCGCTCCGGGTCGGCCAGCACCGCGGCCAGGCTGACCGCCCCCGCCCCCTCGGCCACCGTCTTCTCGATCTCCAGGTAGAGGGCGATCGCCCGCTCGGTCTGCTCCTCGGACACGAGCACCACGTCGTCGACTCGTCCGCGGATGATCGGCATCGTCAGCCGACCGGGGTACTTGACGGCGATGCCGTCGGCCAGGGTGTCGGCGGGGACGTCGCTCGGCGGCAGATGACCGAAGGCCTCGGCCACCGGTCCGCACGACTCGACCTGGACGCCGATCAGCTCGATGTCGGGGCGGCGGGCTCGGGCCACCGTCGCCATCCCGGCCAGCAGACCACCGCCACCGACCGGCGCTACCAGCGCATCGAGGTCGGGCACGTCGTCGAGCATCTCCAGCGCCGCCGTTCCCTGGCCGGCGATCACGTCGGGGTCATCGAACGGCGGGACCGGCCGCAGCCCCTCGACCCGGCACAGCTCCTCGAGCTCGGATCGTGCCTCGGCCAGCGTCGCGCCGGCCTGGACGACCCTGGCCCCGAGGGCTCGGGTGTCGACCACCTTGGTGAACGGGGCGGTGGCCGGCATCACGATCGTGGCCGGCACGCCGAGCCGGCCGGCGATGTGGGCCACCCCCTGGGCGTGGTTGCCGGCCGACAGCGCGGCCAGGCCGGCCGAGCGGTCCGCCGGCGCCAGGGCCAGCAGGTGGTTGGCGGCCCCGCGGTCCTTGAACGAGCCGGTGAACTGGAGGTTCTCGAACTTCAGGAACACCTCGCCGCCGACGATGGCCGACAGCGTGCGCGAGCGCAGCGTCGGGGTCCGCACGACGTCGTCGGCGATCCGTTCCGCCGCCCTGGCCACATCGTCGAGGTCGACCGCCAACCCGACGGCCGACTGGCCGTCCGGACCGGTGGGCTGATCGCCGTGGCCGGCGTGGTCGGCGGCGCCTGCGGCCGCAACGGTGAGGTCCCCGTCGCCCACGTCAGCTCCCGCGACCGGCCACCAGGAAGCCAGGGCCCTCGGTCGGCGGGTGGGCGGCCAGCGCCTCCTCGATCGGCTCGGTGCCCCAGCCGGGCCCCTCCGGCAACACGAGGTGACCGTCGACGAAGGTCGGGGTGACGGTGAACAGCTCGTCGTCCCATGGCAGGCGGTCGATGTCGACCTCCATGATCCGCAGGTTGGGAACGGCGGCGGCGAAGTGGGCGCTCATCATCGTCGACAGGTGCCCGTAGAAGTTGTGGGGGGCGACCTGGACCTCGTGCGCCTGGACCGCGGCGGCGATCTTCATCGACTGCCAGGTGCCGTTCCAGACCGTGTCGACGATGGCGACGTCGACCGCCTGGGCGGCGAGGAACGGCAGGAAGGCGGGAAGACCGATCTTGGTCTCAAGCGAGGCGATCTGGGTCCTGGCCCGGTCGCGGATCACCCGGAGCGCATCGGGGCTGTCGTTGTCGTACTCAAGCCAGAACAGGTCGAGGTCGTCGAGCGCCCGCAGCACCTCGACGACCCCCGCCGTCCGCAGGTTGAAGTTGAGGTCGAGCAGCAGGTCGACGTCGGGGCCGGCCCCCTCCCGGAACGCGCCGAGCACGTCGACGATCCCCCGGATGACCGACGGCTCAGCGTTCAGCCCGGGTGACCACGGCCGTCCGAAGCCCGGGGCCCACGAGCGCAGCGCCCCGTCCCAGTCGGTGAAGATGTTGGTCTTGAGGGCGGTGAAGCCGGCATTGCGGACCTCCTCTCCCATGGCCCGGATCCCGGCCAGGTCGGTGATCCGGTCGCCGGGGTAGAACTGGTGCCGGGCGATTCGCCAGGTTCCGCAATGGGACCAGTAGACCCGGATGCGGTTGCGTTGGGCGCCGCCGATGAGGTCGTGGACCGGCAGATCGAGGGTGCGGGCCCTGGCGTCGAGGAGGGCGTTCTCGATGGCGCCGATGCCCTGACCGACCACCGAACCGGCGGCCGGGCGGGTGGCGGCGAACAGTTCGGCGTGTACCCGCTCGTGGTGGTGGACCGAGTGACCGACCACACGGGGGGCGAGGGTCTCGATGACGGTGGTGACGCCGGGCGAGCCGAAGCCCTCGTCGTACTCGCTCCACCCGACGACACCATCGGCGGTCGTCACCTTGCAGAAGTGGTAGTTGCGCCAACCGGCATCGCAGTGCCGGGTCTCGACCGACACGACCTGTGCGTCCATGGCCGCAACCTAGTCGGTGGTCAGCCGGGGGTCGTGGCTGACCGACGGTGCGACCCGGCCAGGACCTCCCGCCACACCGACCGGTAGCCGTCGGCCATGCGCTCGGCGGTGAACGAGCGCTCGGCCAGCTCCCGGGCTCCGGCGGCCAACCCGTCGGCGAGGTCGGGATCGTCCAGCATTCGTCGCAACGCCCCGACCAGCGCCTGGTGGTCACCGGACGGCACGAGCAGGCCGGTCTCGCCGTCGATCACGGCCTCCCGGACGCTGCCGACGTCGGTGGCCACCACCGGCGTCCCGGCGAGCATGGCCTCGACGATCGTCAGCGGGAACGCCTCGTCGACCGAGGCAAGGGCGAACACGTCGAAGGCGGCGATCAGCGACCTGGCCTCCTCGCTCCACGGGCCGACCTCGACCCGGTCGCCAAGGTCGAGCTCTGCGGCCAGATCGACGAGGTCGGCCCGGCGGGAGCCGTCGCCGACCAGCACCAACCGGGCGTCGGGCAGCTCCGGCATGGCCCGGATCAGTCGATCGAGGCCTTTCTGATCCTCGTAACGGGCCACGCACCCGATGACCGGTCGACGGTCGAGGCCGCCGGTCATCGGATGCGGAGCCGGCGTGGCGATCCCGTTGTGGACGACGTGCAGCCGGTCGGCCCGAAGGTCGTAGAGGCGGCGGAGGTCGGCGGCGCTGCGGTGGCCGACGGCGACGGTGGCGGCCAGCGGCCAGGCCAGGGCCTTGACGAGCCGAGCTCCCCGCCGTCGACGGGGGGCGAGCACCAGCTGTTGCACGGCGACGGCAGGCAGCCGGAGCGAGTGGGCCGCCAGCTGGGCCGGACGGGCGGCGAACGGGCTGGCCAACGTGATCTGGAGCAGGTCGAGATCGAGCGACTTCAGCGCCAGGCGATGCCGTCGAACCGCGGCCAGCAGACCGGTCCCCGCCTCGACCCGATGGCGGGCGACGCCGGGAACGACGGCTCCGGCGGCATCGAGCAGCGCATCGGCCGGGCTGATGACCACCGGTTCGAACCCGTCCGGCCGGCGGTCGAGCTCAGCAAGCAGGGTGAGCAACGATCGCTCCGCACCACCGATGACGTCGCTGTCGCAGTAGAGTCCGATACGGGTGACCGTTGCCACGACCCCGTCCTACACTCGGACGAGGGGGAAGTGGGCGGTGGCGCGGTCTCCCCCGACTGCGAAGTGGGCCACGTCATGCACGGCGACGATCACGACACGACGAAGGGCGGCAAGCCGCGCATCCTCCTGGTCACCGATCGTGTTCCCGGCCACACCTCAGGCTATGGGATCCGGGTGGCCAACGTCATCGAGGGCCTCGTCGCAGTCGGCGACCTGCACGTGTGCCTGATCGACAGCAGCTTCCACGGGGCCGAGCGGCCGACGGACGAGCGTTACGAGACCACGATGGTCTCCGCCAGCGAGCTACCCCGGTGGCGGCGCGGCGTCCAGCGGGTCTGGACGATCCCGAACCTCAGCTACGCCGATGACGACGCGGTGCGGAGCCGCATCGCCGCCTCGGTCGGCGACCGGGAATGGGACCTCGTGTGGTTCAGCCGGGCCCGCGTCCACCGGTTGTGCGCCGAGCTGTTCCCGACCACCCGGATCCTCGACCTCGACGACCTCAACGACCGCCTGCTGCGGTCGTTGGCCCGCGAGCGCATCGCCCGTCGTGGGCCGGCGACGCTGCCCCAGAGCCTGTCCGATCTCCTGTTGGCTCGGCGGTGGCGCCGCTACCACCGCTCGCTCGACCGCCTCGAGGACCGACTCGTCGTGACCAACGAGATCGACCGGGCCCACCTCGGCGCCAGCCGAGCCGATGTGGTCGTGAACGGCTACCCGCCGGTCCCGCCACTGCTCGGCCGGGTTGCCACCGAGGCCAGGCTGCTGTTCGTCGGGCCGATGCACTACGAGCCCAACTACCTGGCCGTGTGCTGGCTCGCCTACGAGGTGCTCGACCTGATCCGGGCCGAGGTTCCCGATGCCAGGCTCTCGGTGGCGGGCGACCTGCGGGGAGCGCCGACGCCGCCGCACCACGAGGCCGTCGACTACCACGGCTTCGTGCCCGACCTGACCGACCACTACGCCGGGGCGGCCGTCGCCGTCGCCCCGCTCAACGCCGGTGGAGGCACCCGGGTGAAGGTGCTCGAGGCCCTGGCCCGGTGCCGGCCGCTCGTCGCCACCCCGTTCGCCGTCGAGGGTCTCGACCTCGCAGCGGACCGGGAGCTGTTGGTCTCCGACGACCCCGAGGTCTTCGCCGAGCACTGCATCGGTCTGCTCCGCGACCCGGCCGGCGGGCGGCGGATGGCCGAGGCCGGCCTCGCCGCCTACCGGGACCGCTACACCTCCGACCACGCGAGCGGACAGGTGACCGACCTGGTCTGCTCGATCGTGGACTGCGACCGGCGCCGGGTGGCGCCGCCGGCCCGGTGACCGCCGCCGACCTGCCGGACTGGACCGAGAACCGGGCGCCCGACCGCTGGCTCCCGTCGCTCCGCCTCGGCGAGATCTGGTCCAGCCGCGAGCTCAGCTACTTCTTCTTCCTGCGCGACCTGAAGAGCGGCTACAAGCAGACGGTGCTCGGCATCACGTGGGTGATCCTCGGCCCGCTCATCGGTGCCATCAGCTACACCTTCGTGTTCAACGGGCTGGCCGGCATCGAGACCGAGGGCTCGTACTTCGCCCTTGCCCTCACCGGGTTCATCGTCTGGCGTTTCGTGAACGGGGTCATGCAGGAGGCGTCCGGAAGCCTCCTCGAGCACGAGGACCTGATCACCCACGTGTCGTTCCCGATGATCGCCGCCCCCGTCTCCGTCGTCCTGTTGGCCACCGTCGACCTGGCCGTCGGCTCGGTCATCGCCGCCGGCTGGTCGATCGTGACCGGCTCACCCCCGTCGCTGCTCGGGGTGCTCGTCGGGCTGCCGGCGGCCCTCGTGCTCATGGTCCTCACCGCGATGGGACCTGGCCTGCTGTTCGCCCCTGCCGTGGTCAAGTACCGGGACGCCGGGTCGATCCTCGGGCTCGGCTCGCAGGTCCTGTTCGTCCTCGGACCCGTCGCCTACCCGCCCGAACTGCTCGGCGATCGATTCCAGACCATCGTCTACCTCAACCCGGTCGCCGGCTGCGTCGCCCTCTACCGGTGGGCGCTCACCGGGGCGCCGGCCCCCGAGCCGGCCCAACTCGCCATCTCGGTCGGCGTGGCCCTGACCGCAGCCCTGGTCGGCCTCGTCTCGTTCCGGCGAAACGAGCATCTCCTGGTCGACGTGATCTGATGGCGACGACGACCGCACACCAGCGAATCGGATGTCCGGGCTGATGGGCGCGGCGACGATCGAGCTCGAAAGCGTCGGCAAGCGCTACCGACTCGGCGAGCATCTCGGCGGTATGACCGACACCAGGGAGGCGATGACCGCTCGACTCTTCGGGCGGCGGGCGGAGGTCAACGAGCTGTGGGCGCTGCGGGACGTGTCGCTCACCGTCGACGAGGGTGAGGTGCTCGGCATCGTCGGGCGGAACGGGGCCGGGAAGAGCACGTTCCTCAAGGTCGTCGGCGGAGTCACCACCCCGACGGTCGGCGTGTCGAGGACCCGCGGCCGGATCGGCTCGCTGCTCGAGATCGGTACCGGCTTCAACGACGAGCTGACCGGCCGGGAGAACACCTACCTGAGCGGCGCCATCCTCGGGATGAGGCGGGCCGAGATCGACCGGCGGCTCGACGAGATCGTCGACTTCGCCGGGCTGGCTGCGTTCATGGACACGCCGGTCAAGCGCTACTCGTCCGGGATGTACCTCCGGCTGGCGTTTGCCGTCGCCGCCCACCTCGAGGCCGACATCCTCCTGGTCGACGAGGTGCTGGCCGTCGGCGACGCCGACTTCCGGCGCCGCTGCCTGACCAAGATGTCGGAGGTCGGCGCCTCGGGTCGGACCGTGCTGTTCGCCAGTCACAACCTCGACGCGCTGGCCCAGCTGTGCACCAGGGCCGTCTGGTTCGACGAGGGTCGCATCACCCGGCAGGGACCGGCGGTTGAGGTCGTCCGCCGCTACCTCGACTCGTCCGGGGTGCGGCGGCGTGAGATCGAGCTCGATGTGGACGGCAGCGACGACGGGCAGACGGGACCGGCCCGGCTCCGCCGGATCGCGGTGCTCGGCGACGACCACACCGCCACCTCGACCCTGCTGGCCGGCGATCACCTGGCGATCGAGCTGGAGGTGGAGGTGATCGATCCGACGCCGGCCGTCGACGTCGCCGTCGTGCTCGAGCGGGCCAACGGCCCGGTGCTCCTCGACGAGAACCTCGCCGGCGTCCGCGGCGATCGGCCGACCCTCGAACGACGGGGCCGTCACCGGCTCCGCATGACCCTGCCGCCGATGCTCACCCCGGCCGACTACACGATCGGGGTGTGGCTCGGCACGGCCTACGACGACATCCACTTCCACGAGCGGATCCTGACCTTCACCATCGACGGCGACGACCCCGACCGGTCCGACCGGTTGCTCGCCATCGACGCCGGCTGGACCTCCGAGCTCATCGACCCGGGCGGCCCGACCGACGGCTGAGGCCGACCGCGGCGACCGCACTCGTGTGGTCGCCGTCGACGTGGCCGCTCAGGCCGGCCGCAGGAGCCGCTTCGCCCCGACCGCCAGCCGCCTCGCCGGGTTGGTGGCGCCGCGCCGGCCGAGCTTGTCGTCGAAGCGGTCGGTGCCGTCCGCCTCGACGATGTCGACCCGGGGCAGCCGCATCGGATCGTGCCACACGGTGGCCAGCCAGCCCTTGGTCGTCACCGCCAGTTCGTAGCCGACCCGACGCATCGCCACCTCGACCTGCTCGTCGTGGATGCCGAACGGGTAGGCCATCGCCACCACCTCGTCACCGAGACGGCGCTGGAGGGTGGCTCGGCAGCGGCGCTCCTGCTCGACGATCTCGTCGACGGTCAGCGAGCGGAGCGACCGATGGCTTGCCGTGTGGGAGCCGAACTCGATGCCGTTGGCGTGCAGCTCCCGGATGGCGTCCCAGTCCATCAGCGGGGCCGGCTCGCCGAAGCGCCGATCCCAGGTTGCGGCCTCGCCGACGAGGTCGGTGACCACGAACACCGATGCCGGGAACTCGTAGTCGCGGAGCAGCGGCCAGGCGTGATCGAAGAAGTCCTGGTACCCGTCGTCGAATGAGATCAGCACGGCCCGCCCCGGCAGGGGCCGCTTGCTGGCCAACGAGTACCGGAGCTGCTCGAAGCTGATGCCGTAGTAACCGTTGGCCCGCAGGTGATCGAGCTGGCGCTCGAACGTCTCCGGCGTGAGCCGATAGGCGTCCAGGGCCGGATTCCCCTCCGGCGAGACCCGGTGGTACATGAGGATCGGTACCTGGTAGGCGAGCTCCTGCTCGAACGCCTCGTCTCGGGTGGTGACCGCACCGCCCCACAGGGCCATCCGCCGGATGTGGGTGTCGAGATCGTCGGCGATGGGGATGGCCACCTCCTCCGGCTCGATGGCGGCCTCGACCGAGCCCGGCTCGACCCGCTCCAGCAGGTGGATGCGATACAGCTCGGACACGTTGGTCGACACGAGCCGCAGGCCGGGGTCGGCGGCCACGATCTCACCGATGCGGCGGGCCCCGAACTCGTGGCCCCAGTCGAACCCGGTGCGGTCCGGGTCGTCGACGATCAGGTTGGCGTGGGCCATGACCAGCAGCCCGCCGGGTTGGAGGGCCCGGGCGAACCGGCCGGCGAGGTCGGCCAGCGCGGGCTCGCTGTCGAGGAAGTACAGCACCTCGCTGCAGACGATCAGATCGAGCCCGTCGGGGAGCTCGTCGTTGCGGAGGTCGATCGACCCGAACGAGACGTTGGTGTGATCGCGGCACCGCTCGGCCGCCCGCTCGAGCGCCGTCGGCGAGATGTCAGCGGCCAGCAGCCGATCCACCCGGGGCGCCAACTGGACCGTGAAGTGTCCCTCGGCGCAGGCCAGCTCGACGGCGTTGGCGAAGCGCCGGTCGCCGAGCACGTCGAGCGTCTGGGTGTACTTGGTCTGTTCGTAGCGCCCGGCGTAGCTCCAGGGGTCGGCCTCCTCGAAGATACTGTCGAAGTAGGCCTCCCCGTAGCTGTCGTCGAACTCCCGACGATCGGGATCGATCCTCGGCTCGACGCCGGCGGTGTCAACTGGTTCGGTGTCGACCGGTTCGGCGGCGTCGACGGGTTCGGTGTCGGCGGGTTCGGCGGCGTCGACTGGTTCGGTGTCGGCGGGTTCGACCGTGTCGACCGTCTCGTCCGGCGCCGCCGGTCCGGTCGGGTCATCGACGGGTGGAGCCGGTGGCCGCTCGGTCAGCCACGGGGCGACGGCGTCGGGGACGCCGAGCAGGTTGGCGACGGCCCGGCGACCGTTCCACCGCAGGAAGCTCTCGGCCGTGGCCCGTTGACCGGCCCCCCGTTCCCATGACACGTCGAGCCCGAACCGGATCAGGCCACGGAGACCTTCGCGGTCGGCCAGGTGGGGGGCGAGGCGGCCGGCCAGGTGGCGATCGTCGAGCGCACGACGGAGGAGGCGCGGCCCGAGGTACCTGGCGATGACGTCGGCCTGCTCCCCGGCCGGGATCGCGCCGTCGAGCCGGGAGAACGTGACGTAGCCGGCCCCCGAGTCGCCGTGACTGACGGCGGCGACCACCTGCTCGATGCCGTCGTCGACCTCCAGGTCGGTCAACGGCTGGCGGAGGTCGAGTGGCTGGAGGAGCGTTCGGCCGATGCGGACCGGCTCGTCGAACGGAACGCTGCGGGCGATTTCGTCCTCCAGGGCTCGGAGCACCTCCTCGACCATCGACGGTCGTCCGAGCCACCCGCAGTACAGCTCCAGCATCTCGCGGATGCGTGGCTCCACGCGGGGGTGGAGGTCGAGCCAGTCCGACAGCAGCGCACAGCTGCCGAACGCAACCGCCTCGTGCAGCGTGCCGGCGACCGTCTCGGCATCCGGCAGCTTCGTCGGATCGGGCCCGGCCTCGGGCAGCAGCGACGCGAGATCGGTGTCGGTCGGGACGGCACCGGCGAGGGTTCCCGCCAGTACCTCACTCTCGACGTCGAGGCCGAGCGCGAGGGGGATCCCGTCCCGGTACCGGGGCAGCGGATCCCGGACCCGGTCGTCGGCCCTGGCCCCCCGGTTGGTGACCTCGACGAGGTCGAGCTGGGACCGCTCGTGGTTGCGGTGCATGGCCGACTCGGGCCGCAGGAAGTAGTAGGCGAGCACCTCGGGCACGAAGCCGAGCCGACCACCGACCCGACCGACCCGCTGCCACAGGTCCCAGTCCTCGCCGATGACCAGACCGGTGTCGAAGCCGCCGAGTGAGCGCACGAGATCGCGCCGGATCACGCAGGCGTGGATGGCAAACGGGCAGCGGGTCGCCGCCACCCGGTAGAGGTCGGACAGGTCGAGGTCGTCCCATGGCTGGGTCCGTCCGTCCGGTGTCTCGTAGGCCCAGACGCAGCGGACCCCGTCGAGCGAGGGGTCGGCGGTGAGGGCGCCGCCCATCAGCTCGACGAAGCGCTCGCCGATCCAGTCGTCGGCGTCGAGGTACAGCACGTGGTCGTGGCGGGCCAGCTCGGTGCCGACGTTGCGGGCCGCGCTGACGCCGAGCTCGGGCCCGGCGGTGACGGTGACGTTCGGATGGCGGCCGACGACCTCATCGATGATCTTCGCCGTTGCGTCGGTGGAGCCGTCGTCGACGAGCACCAGTTCCCACCGCGACGAGGTCTGGGCCAGGACGCTGTCGAGCATGCGACGGATCGTGGCCTCGACGTTGCGGGCGGGGACGACGATGGAGATCGGGGTGACGGGTCCCCCACCGGAGCCGGGGGCACGAACGGATCGGCGTCTGGTGGGGCCGGCGGCCCGGCGGAGGCGACGGATCAGGTCGCTACGAGGCATGGAGATCCTCCGATGGTTGCGGCGAGTTCGGCGGCGATGGAGCGTGCGACCCGGGTCCGGGGGCGGGCGAACCGCTCGGCGAGGAACCGTCAGCCGATGGGCGACCGGTGGGCCGTCGACCCGTGAGGCGTCGACCGAGGGCGACCCGGAGACGATGGGTGACGAGGGCGGCGGCAACGGTGACCGCCGCCGGACGCCTGAGCAGCTGTCGGCGGCAGTGTCGGAGGACCCACCACTCGAAGGCGCGGCGCTGCTGGGATTTCACGACGTTGTCGCCGCCGAGCCGCCCGTAGATCGAGTCGGGCCGGCGGGCGTAGGTGGTGAGCACCTCGCCGGTGATGAGGGTCGGGACGACGAGGCCGACGGCCACGAACGTCCGCTGGTCCTCATACGTCGAGTTGCCGGCCGGCACCCCGCCGGCCTCGGCCAGGACGGTCGCCCGGTAGAGGACCGACGACGGTGGCGGTGGGACCGGGATGTGTTCCCGCACCAGTGCCCTGGCGAAGCGCCCGGTCGGGAGCAGGCCGGGTTCGAAGGGCTCGATCGGGTGGATCTCGTCCGGTCGATCCCCGTCGACGAAGCGGTGGCGGGTCGGACCGGCGACCATGCCAGCGGTCGGCGACTCGGCCAGGTACCGCAGCTGGCGCTCGAGCTTGTCCGGCTCCCACCGGTCGTCAGCGTCGAGGAAGGCGATTGCGCCTCCTCGGGCGGCGGCCAGACCGAGGTTCCGACTGGCGGCCAGACCCTCGTTGCCGCCGCCGGGATGCCGGAGCACGAGGATGCGGTCGGGGTCCTTCGCCGCCAGCTCGTCGGCCAGGTCGCCCGAGCCGTCGGTCGACCCGTCGTCGACCAGCAGCAGCTCGAACGAGCCGAGCGTCTGCCCGAGCACGGTGTCGACCGCATCGGCCAGGAACCGCCGCTCGTCGAGGAACGGGAGGATGACCGACACCAGCGGGACCGGCCCGCCGGCGATCGCAGCAGACGGCCGGGCTGGGCGATCGACCGGCTCGATCAGCCAGCCGGCCGTTGCCACGACCCGGCCCCGCCGCCTGGCCCGGGTGGCGAACCGGGTGAGGCCGGGCAGTCGGGCGGCGAGGGTGGCGCGCAGCCGGGTGGTCGTGGTGTGACCGCCGGCGTCGAGGATCGCGCGGGCCGCCTGGCCGACGTCGTCGCCGGTCCGGACGGCGGCCCCCAGCCTGGCCCGATCGAGATCGCGACCGAGCGCGTCGAGCGACTCGGCCACGACGGCGGCGCCGCCACGGGGAAGATCCGGCCGGCGGCCGGCCCGGGTGAGGAACTCGATGCTGCCCTGGAGCATGGCCACGCGGTCGGCGCTGGCCGAGCCGGGGTGGACCACGTAGACCGACAGGGGCCGGTCGACGAAGGTGATGCGACCGCCGGCGAGGAGCAGCTCGAGCCACATCGCCCAGTCGGCGCCGTGGCTGACCGACTCGTCGAAACCACCGAGGTCGAGGAGCACCTGGCGGCGGACGACGACGTGGCCGAACACGAAGTTGCGGCGCAGGATCTCGACGGCCTGGCCGGTGGGCACGAACCGGTAGTCCGGTCCGTAGCAGAGACCACGGATCTCGCCGCCGACCTCCATGAAGGCGTCGGTGGTGACGGCATCGACGCCGGGGTCGGCGTCGATGGCGGCACCGACGGCGGCCAACCGGCCCGGGAGGAACCGATCGTCGGCGTCGAGGAAGGCGACCCAGTCGGTGGTGGCGGCCCGGAGCCCGGCGTTGCGGGCGGCGGCCTCGCCGGCGTGGGGGATCGTGACCACCCGGACCTCCGGGTGGTGCTGGCGCACGATGTCGGCCGTGTCGTCGGTGCTGCCGTCGTCGACGACGACGATCTCGACCGGCGGCGCGGTCTGGGCTGCGGCCGACGCGACGGCCTCGACGATCGTGGCCCGGGCCTGGAACGCGGGGACGATCACCGTCAGCTCGCGCTGGCGGTCGACGGCCGATTCCCTCGCTGCTTCGATCACGTCGCCGGTGCTCACGTCAGGGGCGACCTCGGCATCCCACCAGCAACACGGTACCGCTGCGAGCCGGCGGACCCGAGCTGTCTGCCTCCGCCGTCCGCCCGCTGCCGAGGCCCCGCCAGACGGGATCGCCGAGCGGCGGGCAGGGGTCCCGGCGGCCGCCGATCCGCCGGGACCCGGTTCCGGCTAGGCGCTCACCGCCAGGGGGCGGAAGCGCTCGGGCCGGGGTACCCGCCGAGCCAGGAGACTTTCGAGCTTGGGTGACCGGATGGCGCCCTGCATCGAGGCGCCCCGCAGGTCGGACATCGAGAGGTCGAGCCAGCAGAGGTCGGCGCCGGACAGGTCGGCCCAACGCAGGTCGGCGCCACGGAGGTCGGCCCCCTGGAGGTCGGCCCCCGAGAGATCGACGCCGACGAGCCTGGCCCGTCGCAGGTTGGCGCCTCGGAGGTCGGCACCGGACAGGTTGGCCCCGGTCAGGTTCACGCCGACGAGGTTGGCGCCCTGGAGGTTGGCACCGGACAGGTTGGCGTAGTCGCCCGACGCCGACGACAGGTCGGCACCCCAGAGGTTGGCCTCGGTCAGGTCGGCCCAGCGGAGGTCGGCGCCGCAGAGACCGGTTCGCTCCAGGTAGGCCTTGCGGAGGTCGGCGCTGCGGAGGTCGGCGCCGTCGAGCTGGGAGCCCCACAGGATGATGCCGCTCCCCCGGACCTCGACCAGCTTCAGGCCCCACAGGTTCATGCCGGACAGTACGGCCTGGGTCAGGTCGCAGCGGCTGAGGTCAGCGTTGTTGAGGTTGAGGTCTCGCAGGTCGTACCAGGCCAGGTCGCCGGCCTCACGGAACGCCTGGAACTCCCGCTCGGTCAGCGGCTCCCGCCGACGGAGCCGGCGATCCTCGGAGAAGTGCCGGAAGAGGCGCTCGGCCACCCACAGGTGCCCGTCGACCTCGTCGGCCGGGAGGTCGAGGAGGTCGGCGACGTCGGCCGGGGGGATCGGATCGTCGTCGATGAGACCGAACACCAGGCGGACGACGTTGGCGGTGTCGCCCGGCATACGCCCGAGCATGCGGTTGACCTCGTGGGCGGCCTCGGCCCGCTCGACGATCTGCTCGCTGACGTCGTCGGCCAGCAGCTCCGGCCGACTGGCGGCCTGGGTCAGGGTCATCCGGGACCGGCTGGCCCGATCGCCGTCGAGCTGGTCGTCGATCGCCTGCTTGATCCGCCAGGCGATGTGGTCACGGTCGTGGACCGGGTCGAGGTGCGGGATCTCCAGCCGCGCCTCGAGGACGGCCAGCTGGGCGATCTGGTACAGGTCGTCGCGCTCGAGACCACCGCGGGCCTTCGGCCGGATGCCGTCGACCACCTCGGCGGCGAGCTCGTCGATGAGGTCCTGCTTCGTTGCCGTCACGATCATCACGATTCCTCCTGCCCGTCTCGACATGCGGTGCCTCGGTCGTTCAGCTGCTCGCCGCCAGTTGCGCAGCGGCTGTTCGCCGGTTCGGCCGATGGAAACTCGGTGATGGCTGATCGACCTCGAAGTGTAGGCAAGGCCGTCACAGAAGCGTCAAACCACCGACATCGGCATGTCATGTCTGCCCCGTCCACGGGCTGGGCATCAGGTGCATCGACTCCATCAACCGGCAGCGACGCTCGTTGCGTCCCCGACCTGCTGGGTACTCCCTGACGTCCCACGTGTTCCCGTGTGGTCCTGTCACGATCAGTGTTGGATCACATGCATGTAATTTACTCCGGCCGCGGCTCGCACGTCGAGAGGGAAGTCCATCTGCGTTGCAGATTCGAGGTCGAAGGGCTGGCCGGCTGCGACGGCGAACTGGGCCGGGCATTGGCTTGCTCGCCCGTCGGCCCGCCGCCAGACTGCTCCCATGGCTGATCAGGCACCCTTCGACGTCGTCATCCCACCCGGGCAGGAGCGGTCCTACGAGCGCTTCCACTTCGCCCCCGCCGTCCGGACCGGCAACACGATCCACGTATCGGGCGTCATCGGCGTCGGTGCCGACGGCCGAGTGCCGGAGGATGCGGCCGAGGAATTCACCAGCGCCTTCACCCAGGTCGCCGCCACCCTGGAGGCGGCCGGCGCGACCCTCGACCACATCGTCGAGATGACGACCTTCCACGTCGACATGTCCTCGACGCTCGGTACCTTCATCGCCGCCAAGGACGCGGCGATCACCGAGCCCTACCCGGCATGGACCGCCATCGGCTGCACCGAGCTGGCGCTCCCCGGCGGCCGGGCCGAGGTGAAGGTCACCGCCGTCGTCGACGACTGAGTCGAACGCTCCGGCTCGACCGGGGTCCCCTGGAGATCCATCCGAGCGCACGTCACGAGATCGGCCGACCCGGCCTCGCAGCCCGGGCGGGGGTCGGCCGGTTACACTCACGGAGCCCTACTCCCCTCCGGCCACCGGCCGATGGGTCACCATGCCGCCGAGGAAGCCGCCGCTCCGTCTCACCGCCGCCGTCCTGTCGACCCTGCTGGTCGGCCTGATCGGCCTCGCCCCGGTCCCCGCCGCGGCCGACGACGCCGTCGGCCACCTGCCGACGGCCGAGGACTTCGTCACGCAGCAGTACGAGGACTTCCTCGGCCGGGCCCCAGACGCGGCCGGGCTCGACTACTGGGCCGACCTGGTCCGCGACGGGATCGAGCCGTCTGCCCTCGTCGAGTCGATGGCCACCAGCGCCGAGTTCGATGGCGTCATCGCCCCCCTGGTCCGCCTCTACTTCGCGTTCTTCGGCCGGCCGCCGGACTACGAGGGCCTCACCTACTGGACCGATCAGCTCCGCAATGGTGTGACGCTCGAGCAGGTGGCCCAGCAGTTCGTGCTGTCGGGGGAATTCCAGAGCACCTATGGCTCGCTCGACGACGGCGACTACGTCGAGCTCGTCTATGGGAACGTGCTCGACCGGGCCGCCGATGCCGGCGGGCGGGCCTACTGGGTGGGCCAGCTCGGCGATGGCCTCGAGCGGGGCCGGCTCATGGTCGCCTTCTCCGACTCGGTTGAGTACCGACGGATCATCGGCCCGAGGGTGCAGGCCACGATGCTGTACGTCGGCATGCTCCGACGCTCGCCCGACACCGCCGGTCTCGACTACTGGGCCGGCGTGATCAGCGGTGACACGCCGTACCGCAACGTGATCGCCGGGTTCCTCGGCGCGACCGAATACGGCAGCCGGATCGGACGGATCTACACCGACACCCAACCCCTGACCGGGGTTGCCACCCGGGCCGCGGCCGACCGGCCGGCGCTCGCCGTGAAGATCGACAACGTCGACGCCGCCCGCCCCCAGACGGCCGTCGACCGGGCCGATCTGGTCTACGAGGAGATGGTCGAGGGCAACCTGACCCGGCTGGTCGCGGTGTTCCACAGCGACCTGCCCGACGTCGTCGGACCGGTGCGGTCGGTGCGTACGACCGACATCCACCTCCTCGACCAGCTCAACACCCCGCTGCTCGCCGCCTCGGGCGCCAACCCCGGTGTGCTCGGGGTCGTTGCCGGCGCCGACCTGGTCAACGTCAACGCGCTCGAGGCCGGCGGGGCCTACTTCCGCAGCTCGTCGAAGCGGGCGCCCCACAACCTGTTCGCCAGAACAACCAGCCTGTACGGCGCCGCCGGCAACCGAGGCGGCCTGCCACCCCAGCTGTTCACCTACCGGGACCAGGGCACGGGGTCGACGCAGGGCACGTCGAGCGCCGGAGTCGACGTCGAGTTCGGGCGGGCCGACGTCAGCTTTCGCTGGTCCCCGACGGCCCGCGGTTGGCAGCGGACCCAGAACGGCGGTGCCCACACGGTCGCCGGCGGCGTCCGGCTGGCCCCCGAGAACGTGGTGGTGTTGGAGGTGTCGTACAGCCCGAGCTCGATCGATGCGACCTCACCCGAGGCCCACACCGTCGGTTCGGGTTCGGCCTGGGTCTTCACCGACGGTCGGGTCGTGGCCGGGACGTGGAGCCGCTCGGCGTCGACCGACCCGATCGCCCTGCGCGACGGCAACGGTCAGCCGATCGCCCTCACCCGGGGCCAGACGTTCGTCGAGCTGGCTCCGCCCGGCTCGATCACCGTCCGCTGAGACGAACCGGCTGACCGGCCACGTGGGGTCGCGACCCCATCGGCGGCCGGGCCGATCGGGGTTAGAACGGACGTACCACCGACGAGACGGCGCGGTGGCGGCCGATCGGCCCGCCCCGCCGCTCCCGACGCCAACCGCCCCGGAGCACCGCGCTCCGATCGCCAACGAGGACCGACCATGCGCCCGCAGCTGGTGGCCGCCGACCCGATCGCCGGCCGCACCGAAACCGAGACGACCAACCCCGAGACGATCGGCACCGATCGGGCCGCCGACGACCGGCCCCGCGGGGCGCGCCGACGGAGCCCGCTCGCCGTGGTCATCGGCCTCGCCGTCCTGACCACGATGCTGCTGGTGGCACTCACGATCGTCGCCCTGACCGATGACACCGAGGCGGCCACCAGCGAGGCCGACGACGAACCGACCGGCCGTCGCCAGGATCGGTCGACCCCGATGGACCAGCCGGCCTCACCCCTCCCGACCGCACCGCCGTCCCCGACCTGACGAGGCGGGCCCGCCCCGGATCGATGGGGCGGCCGGGGCCGACCGGAACGGCCGATTGCCGGCCGGCCGGGCCGTCTCACGAATACGCGCTCTGGCTCTCCTTCCACGTCCCGCTGTCGGACCGCGGCTCCTTCGGCAGGCCGAGCACCCGCTCGCCGATGATGTTCTTCTGCACCTCGGACGTGCCGGCGTAGATCGTGCCGGGGCGGGCGATGAAGAAGGAGTCCATCCAGTTGGGGATCGTGTTCGGGGTCCCGATCGGTGGTGCCCCGAGGTTGTTGACCGAGCCCTCACCGAAGCCGATCTGGCCGGCCGGGCCGGCCAGGTTGATGGCGGCCTCGGTGATCTGCTTGTGATAGGTGCTCCACAGCAGCTTGCCGATCGACGACTCCGGACCGGGGGTCGCCCCCTTCAGCCGGCGGGTCAGGGCCTGCTGACCCTGCCACTTCATGATCTCGACCGTCGTGTGGAACCGGGCGATGTCCTGGCGGACCATCGGGTCGTCGAGCTTGCCGTGCTGGCGAGCGAGCTCGATGAAGTTGTCGAGTTCGGCCCGGAACGGCAGCGACAGGACGGTGGCCCGCACCCCCCGCTCGAACCCGAGCAGCGTATTGGCGACGGCCCAGCCGTTGTTGGTGCCACCGAGCACGTTGTCCTTCGGGCAGCGGGCGTCGCTGAAGAACACCTCGCAGAAGTGGTCCTTGCCGGTGATGTTGGTGATCGGGCGGACCTCGACGCCCGACTGGTCCATCGGCACCAGCATGAACGAGATTCCCTTGTGCTTGGGCACGTCCGGGTCGGTCCGGCAGAGGGTGAAGATCATGTTCCCGTGCATGCCCGAACTGGTCCAGATCTTCTGGCCGTTGATGATCCACTCGTCGCCGTCGAGGTCGGCTTTGCAGCCGAGGTTGGCGAGGTCCGAGCCGCTGTTGGGCTCGGAGTAGCCCTGGCACCACACGTCGGTGCCGTCGAGGATCCTGGGGATGTAGTGCTGCTTCTGCTCCTCGGTTCCCCAGTGGAGGATCGTGTTGCCCACCATCGAGATGCTGAACCCGTCGTTCGGGCCCATCGTCGGCACGCCCCGCTTGGCGAACTCCTCGTTGAGGATCGTGTGCTCCAGCTGGGTGAGCCCGGCGCCGCCGTACTCTGCCGGCCAGTTCGGAGCCAGCAGCTGGTGCTCGCTCAGCGTCTCACGCCACTGCTTCTGCCACTGGTGCTGCTCGTCCTCGGGCAGCGCGCCGATGCCCTTCCAGCCATCGGGCAGGTGCTCGTCGAGGAAGTCGTTCATCCGCTGCCGGAACGCGTCGCTCTCGGCCGGGTAGCTCAGGTCCATGGCCCCGATGGTACGACGCGGACGGGGCGGACGAGAAAGCCGCTCTGGCCCGGCTCCCGGTCGGTCAGTGACGGTCGGTCAGTGACGCTCGGTCGGATCGAGGGCGCCGGCCGCTTCGAGCACCTCGAACGTGAAGCCGCAGCGGGCACAGGCGACGGCGGTGCCGACCGGCAGCTCGCCGACCACGTGTCCGCACGACGGGCAGAATCGAACGGCGACCCCAACCGGCGGGTCCCGGTCGGCGTCGATCGAGCCGGTGGCATCGGCGCTGGCGAACCGGCTCAGGACCGGGATGACGATCGAGCCGGCGGCCACCAGCAGGGCCAGCACCCCGACGAGGCGGAAGAACCAATCGCTGTCGGACGGTTCGGCCCAGATGAGGGTCACGATGCTGGTCGCCAGGAGGGCGATCAGTGCCACCGTGGCCGGCAGGGCCGGCCGGTGCCGCTCAGCCAGCGGGAGGAGGGCCAGGCCGGATGCCAGTGTCGCCGCCACGGCGATCACGAGGAGCGAGCTGGCCGTCCGCAGCCAGTTGCCGGTCAGCCCGTCGGCCCAGACGGAGACGATGAGCATGACGAAGCCGATGGCGGCGGACACCGCGCCGACGAGCGGAACGGGCCAGAGCACCCGACGTCCGGCGGCCGGACCGTTGACGAGGACGCCGAGCATCGTGGCCGACAGCAGGAGGCTGGTCAGCAGGATCCGGCCCTGGGTCTCGCCGAGGTCGCCGAAGACCAGGATGGCGATGCCGAGCAGGGCGTTGACGGCGACGGAGACGATGAACACCCGGAGCAGGAGGCGTGTCGTCATCTGACGGTCCATGTCCACATCTTCTCGCCCGGATGCCGGTGACGCCAGCGCTCGGGGGATCCACGTGCCAGGCGGATCGGCGACCGGCCGGTCGCCGGACCTACGATTGGCCGATGGGAGCCCCGAGCCGAGCCACCGCCATCGCCGAGGTCGAGCGCTATTTCGACGACGGCACCTACCGGGACGAACTGGCCCGCCGGGTCGCCATCCGGTCGACGGCCCAGGAACCCGATCTCCGTCACGAGCTCGATGCGTACCTCGTCGACGAGATCGGCCCGGCCCTCGATGCCATCGGTTTCGAGTGGTCGGTCCACCCGAACCCCGAACCGGGCGGCGGGCCGTTCCTGGTGGCCAGGCGCCACGAGGACGACGCCGCCCCGACCGTGCTGACCTACGGCCACGGCGACGTGGTCCGTGGTCTCGAGGGCCGCTGGAGCGACGACCGCGACCCCTGGACGCTGACGGTCGACGGTGAGCGCTGGTACGGCCGCGGCACGGCCGACAACAAGGGTCAGCACACGATCAACCTGGCCGCCCTTGCCACCGTGCTCCGGGTCAGGGGTCGTCTCGGCTTCAACTCGACGATCCTGCTCGAGACCTCGGAGGAGATCGGGTCGCCGGGGCTCGAGGCGTTCGTCGCCGCCAACCGCGAGCTGTTGGCGGCCGACGTCTTGATCGGTTCAGACGGTCCCCGGCTGCGTCCGGAGAGCCCGACGATGTTCATGGGTACCCGCGGGGCCCTGAACTTCGTGTTGTCGCTCGACCTCCGCGCCGGCGGCCACCACTCGGGCAACTGGGGCGGGCTGATCGCCAACCCGGGCATCCGGCTGGCCAACGCCCTGGCCAGCCTGGTCGGGCCGAACGGCGAGATCCTCGTACCCGAGCTGCGGCCGTTGGCCATCCCCGACTCGGTGCGGGCCGTGCTGGCCGGACTCGAGGTCGACGGCGGGACCGACGGTCCCGCGGTCGACCCGGACTGGGGGCAGCCGGGGCTGACCCCGGCCGAGCGCGTGTTCGCCTGGAACGCCTTCGAGGTGCTGGCCTTCGAGACCGGCAACCCGGCCAAGGTGGTGAACGCGATCCCGCCACGGGCCACCGCCTGGTGCCAGATCCGGTTCACGGTCGACCGGGACCCCGAGACGTTCCTGCCCGCCATCCGCCGCCACCTCGACGAGGCCGGCTTCGACGACGTCGACGTCGAGCAGCAGCCCGGGACGACGACGATGGCCGCCACTCGGCTCCTCCCGGACCATCCGTGGGCCGAGTGGGCCCGCGACTCCATCGAGGCGACGATCGACGGGCCCCTGACCGTGCTGCCGAACCTCGGCGGGTCGCTGCCGAACGACGTGTTCGCCGACACCCTCGGCCTGCCGACGATCTGGGTGCCGCACTCCTACGCGTCGTGCTCCCAGCACGCACCGGACGAGCACGTCCTGGCCCCGATCATGCGCGAGGGTCTGCGGATGATGACCGGCGTGTTCTGGGACCTCGGCGACGAGACGGTGCCGACGCCACCCCGGTCGGTGCGGACGGCCGGCTGAGCCCGCTCACGACGGTCGGAGCTGCCCGTCGGGGTTGATCACGGTCTGGTCGGCCTGCACACACGCCGGCATCTGCTGCCAGCGGGCGCCGCTGGCGACGAACACGAACCCGTCGGGGGCGATCAGCACCGTCACGTAGCAACCGGGCGAGACGTCGAAGTCGTAGGCGCCGCCGACGGTCGTGGTGTCGCCGAGCCAGGCACCGCGGGTGCCGTCGGCGTTGGCCGCGAACAGGTCGGCCGTCACCTCGGGTCCGCCGATGACCGAGCCGGCGATCGAGGCCGGCTCGGCGTCGACGTCTGGCACGACGACCGTCGGTGAGTCGCCAGGGCACATCGTCTGGCGGAGGTACTGGCCGGTCGGGAAGCGGACGGTGTCGTTGCCGATGTAGGTCAGCACCCAGCACCGCGACTCGGCGGCGAAGGCGAAACGACCGTCGGTGCCGGTGGTGGCCGTCTGGCGGTACCCGCCCCGGTAGTCGGTGGTGGTGTGGTCGACGGTCGGCAGTTCGTCGTCGCCGATCCCGTCGATCGGGGCGAACACGTCGACGACGATGCCGTCGACCGGCGCCCCGGACTCGGTGACGATCCGGCCACCGAAGTCGACGTCCTGGCGGCCGATCGGCCGCAGGACCCGGAAGAGGGCGTCGGGCTCCTGGCACCACGTCTCCTGGAGGAACCGGCCGTCGCTGTCGACGAACTCGTAGCCGTCCGGGGCGATGAGCGTGGCCACGAGACACCGGGCGAAGGTCGGGAGGACGACGTCGCCGTCGGCGGCGCCACTGGCGATGCCGACGTCCGGGGTGTTGCGATATATCGCGATAGCCCTTAGGCTGAGATAACGACATATCGAGATACATCCCCGGTCGAGCCGCACGAGGCGCCCCGGGGCACCACAGAAGG
>JBCCVL010000069.1:0-28021 GCA_039195375.1 Actinomycetota bacterium | reverse complement strand
CACGGATCGGGGCTGCGAATCCGAGACCGAGTCGAGGGGGGGGGGGGGGCGACGCGGGGCCGCGGGCGGAAGGGAGGGAAACACAACGGAAAACAAGAAAGCAAAAACAAGAGAGAGGGAGGGGGGGGGGGGGGGGAGGTGGGGGGGGTCCGCGCCGCCGCGTCTGGCCCCCGCGGCCCCCCCCCCCCCTCGACTCGGTCTCGGATTCGCAGCCCCGATCCGTGGCTCGGACGGCAGCGTCGCCGGGGTCTGGTACAACGTGGCGTCGTTCGAGCGGGTGGTCGGCGGGATCACGGCCGACGTCCGATCCGGGTTCGAGGCCGACGGCCTGGAATCGGTCGAGGTCACGGTCCTGCGGGCCGATGGGCTCGTGCTCGACGCCGGCGACGCCGCCGGTGTGTCGTCGACCAACCTGGTCGACGCCGGATGGGAGGTCGCCGGCCTCGCCGTCGCCGAGCCCGGTGCCAGCGGCTTCCTGACCGGGGCCCCGGGCACGACCGACCAGATCGTCGGCTACGCCACGAGCGATGGCGCCGTTGGCCCGGGTGGCGAGGGCTGGGGCGTGATCGTGGCCGAGGATCTCGACGAGGCGCTCGCCGAGCTCGATGGCATCCGGTCGTCCATCATCGCCATCGGTGGCCTGCTGCTCCTCGTGGTGGCGGCGCTCGGGTTGGCGTTCGCCCGGTCCGTCGCCGACCCGCTCCGCCGCATCGCCGCCCAGTTGGCCCTGGTGGCCGACGGCGACCTGACGCCACGGCTGCGCGAGGGGACCGATGAGGTCGGCAGGATCGCGGCTGCGGTGAACACCGCACTCGATGCGGTCGGCACCACGATGGTCGGCGTCGACCACACGGCGAACGAGCTGGCCTCGTCGGCCGCCGACCTGTCGGATCTCAGCCAGGAGATGGCCGACACGGCACGGTCGACCTCGACCCAGGCCAGCGATGCCGCCGCTGCCGCGGAGGAGATCACGGTCACCTCCGACACGGTCTCGCGGGCGATGGACCAGATGAGCGCCAGCGTTCGCGAGATCTCGGACAACACCGCGGAGGCGGCGGAGGTCAGCTCCCAGGCGGTGCAGGTCACGGTCTCGACCCGTGAACGCATGCGGGCGCTCGAGAACAGCGCCAGCGACATCGGCAACGTCGTGAACGTCATCACCTCGATCGCCGAGCAGACCGACCTCCTCGCCCTCAACGCCACCATCGAGGCGGCCAGGGTCGGTGAGGACGGCAAGGGCTTCGCCGTCGTGGCCAACGAGGTCAAGGCCCTCGCATCGCAGACCTCGACCGCCACCGACGAGATCCGGCACAAGGTCGAGGCGATCCAACAGGAGTCGGTCGCCGCCGTGCAGGCCATCGCCGACATCAGCGCACTCATCAACAAGGTCAACGAGGCGTCGACGACGATCGCCGGCGCGGTCGAGCAGCAGAGCGCCACGACCCAGGAGGTGACCGCCAACCTGCAGGCGCTCACGCAGGGGACGACCGACATCTCGGCGAGCATCGCCTCGGTGGCGATCGCCGCCGGAACCGCCACCGACGGCGCCGATCGCACCGAGCGGGCGGCGAGCCACCTCACGGACCTGGCACTCGAGCTGAACCAGATCCTGGCGGGATTCCGGCTCGCCTCCGACGCCCGGGCAGCGGGTCCGGCCGGACCGGAAACGGCCGGCGACCCGATCGCCTCCGACCGGTCGCCGTCGTCGCTCGGCCGCGCCGCGTCGACTGCGACGTCGGTGGATCCGACGCCATCGACCCGGTCGGCACCGGCACCGGCGTCCTCGACGGTCGATCGCCAGACGGCCGCACGGCGCCCGGCACCGGCGTCGTCGACGGTCGATCGCCGGACGGCGGCACGGGGCCCGGTCCCGGCACCGACTCCCGGCATCGATCGCGCCACCGCCGGGTCGGCGGCCACACCGGCACATCGGGCCGGTTGGAGCGGGCCGGCGAGACCGACCACTGCCGAGCCCCAAACCCGACCGGACGAGTCGGTCGACCAGCCGCCCGCCGATGCCGACCAGACCACCCGAGCCTCCGGGCCCAACCGGTCGGGGCAGCCGTCCGGGCCGACCGCCGAGGGCCCGGGTGGCGCCGACGCACTTCGTCCGGCATCACCGGCCCAGCCGGCCAAGGGGCTGCGGCTCGAAGAGCTCGGTGATGACCTGCTCGCCTCGGGCTGGCACTGATGCCCGACGCCGCCACCTCGCCGAAGGTCGCCGGTGCGACCCGCAAGATCCTGATCGTCGACGACTCACCGGTCGTGCGACGGCTGATCGAACATGCGCTGACCGGGGTGCCCGGCTACCGCATCGTCGGGCAGGCGACCAACGGGGAGGAGGCCCTGTCCCGGGTGCGCACGCTCCGGCCCGACGCCATGGTCCTCGACCTCGAGATGCCCGACATGGACGGCTACCAGACCCTGCGGGCCCTCCGGAGACTCGACGTCGACCTCGATGTGGTCGTCTTCGCCAACGTCGAGCCGTCCGAGCTCGACCGCACGGCGGCCCGGGTCCGGGCCGCCGGTGCCCAGCTCGTGGTCAAGCCCATCGGCGTCGTCGACGCCGAGGAGGCGATCGAGCAGATCCGCCAACGGCTGACCGCCGTGCTCGACGCCGACGATCGGAACGGCACGGCGAGCCGCGACGGCGGGCGCACCGCCTCGGTCCCGCAGCCATCTCCCGCCGGTTCGTCCGGCTCGGCCCGTTATCCTGCGGTGGCACCGGCGGCCACTGCGTCGGAGCGGAGCGACCGGTCGGCGTCGGACGACGCCGGCCAGCCCCCATCGCGCCACGCGAAGGTCCCCCGCGTCGTGAACGCCCTGGTGATCGCCTCGTCGACCGGTGGTCCCAACGCCCTCGAGGCCGTGCTCGGCCGGCTCCGCCCGCCACGGGTCCCGATCTTCATCGTCCAGCACATCGCCGATGGGTTCAGCGCCCGACTGGCCGAGCGGCTCGACCACGTCTGCTCGTTCCCGGTGTCCGAGGCCGTCGACGGCCTCCACCCCGAACCCGGCTCGGCCTACATCAGCCCGGGCGGTGTCCATCTCACCGTTGAGCGCAACGAGGAGGGTCGCGGCACCATCATGCGGCTCCGGGACTACCCGCCGGTCAACTCCTGCCGACCCTCGGCCGACGTCCTCTTCCAGTCGGCCGCCCAGATCTACGGCGCACACCAGCTCGGCGTCGTCCTGACCGGCATCGGCCAGGACGGGCTCGACGGGTGCCGGGAGCTCGATCGGCTCGGCGCCCCGGTGCTGGTCCAGGACGAGGAGACCAGCGTGGTCTGGGGCATGCCCGGTGCGGTCGCCCAGGCCGGTCTGGCCGACGAGATCCTGCCCCTCGACGACATCGCCGCCCGCATCGAGCGGCTGAGCTCGCTCGGGGCACCGAGCGGTCGACGCCGCAAGGACGACGTCGGGTGATGGCCGGCGACGCCACCACCAACGTCGGGCGGACCGGCTCGGCCGCCGGCGGGGCCCGAGGTGGTCCGCCCGGGCCGTCGTCCGGTCCGTCGGCCGCCTCGCTCGCCTTCCTCCAGGCGCTGATCGCCAGGCGGGCGTCGATCGAGATCGGGTCGGAGCGGCGGACCCTCTGGATCAGCCGGCTGAATCCCGTGGCCAAGGCCGGGGGGCTCGCCTCGATCGACGAGCTCGTCGCCGCCCTGCAGGCCGGCAACCGGGACCTCGAGCGCGACGTCGTCGACGCCATGACCACGAACGAGACCATGTTCTTCCGTGACGGCCCGGTCTTCGAGTCGATCGTCACCGAGGTCCTGCCGGCGATGATCGACCGGGTCGGTGGCACCGGGCGGGTCACGATCTGGTCAGGCGCCAGCTCGAGCGGCCAGGAGGTCTACTCGCTTGCCATGCTCATCGATCGGCTCCACCCGGAGCTCGTCCGCAGCGGTCGGGTCCGGATCCTGGCCTCCGACCTGTCGACCACGATGGTCGAGCGGACCCGGGCCGGTCGCTACAGCACGCTCGAGGCCCGCCGAGGTCTCACCGACGCCGACCTCGGCACCTACTTCGAGCGGGACGGCGACCACTGGGTCGTCGGCCCCCGGCTCAAGCGGATGGTCCTCTGCCGCCAGCTGAACCTCATGGACTCGCTCGACCCGATTCCCCGGTGCGAGATCGTCCTGCTCCGCAACGTGCTGATCTACTTCTCGGACCACGACCGGCTCGACATCCTGCGCCGGGTCAAGGAGCGGGTGCTGCGTCCTGACGGGGCGCTCGTGCTCGGATCGAGCGAGCTGATCGGCAGTGGCGAGCGCTTCTACACCTCCGAGCGGCTCGCCAACGGCTTCTCGTTCCGGCCCCGGCGCTGATCGGGCTTTCGCCGGGACGGCCGGATCACGACCGGAAGACGTAGATCCTGGGTTCGAGCTTGCCGATCATCTGGTAGACGCCCCACAGCGCGTTGGCCAGCTCCAGGCGGTAGAGGTCGTGGCCGAGTTCGCCGAGCATCTCGTCCTGGGCTCGCAGCATTCGAGCCGCCAGCAGGAGTTGCTCGCCGGTGCGGCCGGTGCCGTCCTCCTCCCAGGCTTCTCGCCACTGCGAACCGACGACGAGCCGGGTCGTGAGGTCGTAGCCGGCCCGGCCAGCCGCCGCCTCCAGGTCATGAGGGGCCATCCGCTCGGGGACCGCGGCCAGCGCAGGGTAGAGGCGAGCCGCCTCGCCTGGCTCCATCCACTCGGTGGCGAAGGTCTGGTAGACGACGAGCGGGCCGCCGGGGCGGACGACCCGGCGACACTCGGCCAACGCTCGATCGAGATCCCGGATGTGGGTCAGCACGTCCCGGCACCAGACGGTGTCGACGGCGTGGTCACCGACCGGGATCGCCTCGATCGCACCGGCGACCAGGTCGACCAGGCCGCCGGCGGGGTCGGCCGCGACCAGACGGCGACCCCGGTCGAGGTTGGTCCGGCTCGGGTCGACCGACGTCACCACACAGCCGTAGCGGCCGGCCAGGGCGAGCCCGTGGGTGGCGTCGCGGCCACCGATGTCGAGCAGCCGATCCCCGGGCCGGACGCCGAGTTCGCCGAGGAGGTCGTTGAGCTGCCCGGCCGGCGCCGGCTGGCGGGACCGATCGAGGACGGCGTGGATCGCCTCGCCGTCGACGCTCCAGTCGCCGTACATCTTCTCCGCGGTGATCGGGGCGGCCCAGTCGACGGCGGTCCGATCGGGAGGCTGGCCGAGATCCATGGACAGACTGAAGCAGATCTCGTGCCCCGTCGGCCCGGCTTTCGTAGGATCGGGCCATGACCAGCGACAACCGGGTGACCGGGGAACCGACCGCTGACGAGCTGGCGACGGTGGCGGCCAGGGTGCTGCCGCTGCTCGACCTGACGAGCCTCGGCGACGACGACACGCCCGGCGACATCGAGCGGCTCTGCTCCGCGGCCCCGACCCCGGCCGGCCCGGTCGCCTCGGTGTGCGTCTGGCCTCGGTTCGTGGCCCAGAGCGTCGAGCTGCTCGCCGGCACCGGCATCCCCGTCGCCGCCGTCGCCAACTTCCCCGATGGCGACGACGATGACCATCGGGCCCGAGCCGACGCCGCAGCCATCGTCGCCGCCGGTGGGGCGGAGGTCGACGTCGTCGTGCCGTGGCGTCGCCTGGCCATCGGCGACGATGCCGCGGTCACCCGCCTGGTCGCCGCCACCCGGGCGGAGATCGGCAACGACATCGTGCTCAAGGCGATCCTGGAGACCGGCGAGCTCGACGACGACGAGCTGGCGGCCAGGGCCGGTCGGGCCGCGTTGGCCGGTGGCGCCGACTTCCTGAAGACGTCGACGGGCAAGACCGCCCGCTCGGCCACCCCCGAGGCGGCCATGGCCCTGCTGGCGGTGCTCACCGAACCGGGGGCGATGCCGACCGACCGGGGTCGCCCGATCGGGCTGAAGGTGTCCGGCGGCGTCGGCACTGCGGCCGAGGCCGCCACCTACCTGGCCATGGCCGACGGCGCGTTCGGGGACGATGCGGTCGGTCCGGCAACCCTCCGGTTCGGGGCGAGCCGCCTCCTCGCCGACCTCCTGGCCCGGCTGGGGCACTGAGGCCCGACCGACCTACGAAGGTGTGCACTTTTGCCTGCCCGAAGATCGGCGGATCTTCGCGGACGAAGAAGGTGATGTTGTTTTCGAGCTGAAGTCTCTTCCTCCTTGTCGGGGTGTTGGTGCATCGTCAGGGACAGCACGTCCGAGTCCGGCAACGACGCCGGAGGAGCATCAGAGGGATGGGATGACCAGCACGCCGACCGATTACCAGTCCGAGATCAACTCGCTCGCCTCGCTGCGGGACCAGGCCGGTGCCGCCTGGGGTGGGATCAACCCCGAGTTCGCCACCCGCATGAAGCTGCAGAACCGGTTCAAGACCGGCCTCGACATCGCCCGCTACACCGCAGCGATCATGCGCCGCGACATGGCGGAGTACGACGCCGACAGCTCCAGCTACACCCAGAGCCTCGGTTGCTGGCACGGCTTCATCGGCCAGCAGAAGATGATCGCCATCAAGAAGCACCACGGGACGACCTCGAAGCGGTACCTCTACCTCTCGGGTTGGATGGTGGCCGGCATGCGCTCGAAGTTCGGGCCGCTGCCGGACCAGTCGATGCACGAGAAGACGTCGGTGTCGGAGTTGATCGAGGAGCTCTACACCTTCCTCAAGCAGGCCGACGCCCGCGAGCTCAACCACCTGTTCCGCGACCTCGACGAGGCCAGGGCCGCCGGCGACGCCGAGCGCGAAGCCCAGCTGCTCGACGCCATCGACAACTTCGAGACCCACGTCGTGCCGATCATCGCCGACATCGACGCCGGCTTCGGCAACGAGGAGGCCACCTACCTGCTGGCCAAGCAGATGATCGAGGCTGGCGCCTGCGCCATCCAGATCGAGAACCAGGTGTCGGATGCCAAGCAGTGCGGCCACCAGGACGGCAAGGTGACCGTCCCCCACGAGGACTTCCTGGCCAAGATCAACGCCGTCCGCTACGCCTTCCTCGAACTCGGTGTCGACGACGGCGTGATCGTGGCCAGGACCGACTCCCTCGGCGCCGGCCTGACCCAGAAGATCCCGGTCTCGACCCAGCCGGGTGACCTGGCCAGCCAGTACCTCGCCTTCCTCGAGACGACGCCGATCAGCTCGGCCGACGACCTGGCCGACGGCGAGGTGGCCATCAAGCTCGACGGCCAGCTCGTGCGACCGACCCGCCTGCCGAACGGGCTCTACAAGTTCGAGGCCGGCAGCGGCGAGGACCGGGTGGTGCTGGACTGCATCACCAGCCTCCAGGGCGGCGCCGACCTGCTGTGGATCGAGACCGAGAAGCCCCACGTCGGCCAGATCAAGGCCATGGTCGACCGGGTCCGCGAGGTCGTGCCGAACGCCAAGCTCGTCTACAACAACTCGCCGTCGTTCAACTGGACGCTCAACTTCCGCCAGCAGGTGTTCGACACCTGGTCTGGCGAGGGCAAGGACGTGTCGGAGTACAGCCGTGACGACCTGATGGACGCCCGGTTCGACGACACGCCGCTCGCGGTCGAGGCCGACAACCGGATCCAGTCGTTCCAGGCCGACGCCGCCCGCGACGCCGGCATCTACCACCACCTGATCACCCTGCCGACGTACCACACGGCGGCGCTGTCGACCGACAACCTCGCCCGCGGCTACTTCGGCAAGGACGGGATGCTGGCCTACGTCGCCGGTGTCCAGCGACAGGAGATCCGCCAGGGCATCCAGACGGTGAAGCACCAGGACATGGCCGGCTCCAACATCGGTGACGACCACAAGGAGTACTTCTCCGGCGACCAGGCCCTCAAGGCCGGTGGCAAGGACAACACCATGAACCAGTTCTGATGCTGCATCGATTCTGATGCGGTCCTGATCGCATCCGTTCGTTTCCCTCGAGGGGGAATCGCGGGGCCGGGGTCCAGGTTGGTCAGTCATGACCGACTCGGATCCCGGCCCCGCTCGCGTCCCCGGCGCCGACGACGAACCGGTGACGGTCTACTGGCGGCCCGGTTGCCAGTTCTGCATGGCCCTCCGGGTCGGGATGTGGCTCGCCCGTATCCCGAGCCACCGGGTGAACATCTGGCGTGACCCCGATGCCGCGGCCCGGGTCCGGGCGGTCGCCGGGGGCAACGAGACCGTGCCGACGGTGTTCGTCGGCGACACCGCCCTGGTCAACCCGTCGGTCCGCGACATCAAGCGGGCCATGGCTGACGCCGCCGGTTCGTGATCCGGTAGCGTCGCCCCGTGCACGAGATCCACGACCTGCTCCGCTCCCACCGCTCGATCCGCAAGTTCGTCGACGAGCCGCTCGCCGACGACGTCGTTGCCGACCTGATCCGCAGCGCCCAGGCCGCCGCCACGTCGTCCAACCTGCAGGCCACCACCGTCATCCGGGTCCGCAATCCCGAGACCCGGGCCAGGATCGCCGAGGTCGCCGGCGGGCAGCGCCAGATCGAAACCGCCGGCGCCTTCCTGGTGTGGTGTGCCGACCTGCACCGGACGGCCCTGGCCTGCGAGATGGCCGGAGGCACGATGACAACCGGCATGACCGAGCAGTTCATCATCGCCACCGTCGACGTGGCCCTGGCCGCCCAGAACGCCGTGGTGGCGGCCGAGGCCCAGGGCTACGGGATCTGCTACATCGGCGCCGTCCGCAACGATCCCAAGACGGTGGCCGACCTGCTGCGGCTGCCCGACCACGTCTACCCGGTGTTCGGGCTCTGCGTCGGCGTGCCGGACCAGGATCCGGAGGTCAAGCCCCGGCTTCCGGTCGAGGTGGTGCTGAAGGACGACGTGTACGACGACGGCGACGATCGGGCCGGTATCGAGGCCTACGACGACACCATCCGGGCGTACTACCGGACCAGGACCGGGGGAACCAAGGACTCGCGCTGGACCGAGGAGATGGCGAGGCTGGTCGACGGCGAGCGCCGCCCCCACATGCGCGACTTCCTGGCCGAGCGGGGCTTCGAGCTGCGCTAGCGCCGCCGACGTCGGTCGCCGGTCGACCGCGCCGTCAGGTGCGGACCCGGGGCCCGAACAGGTCGTCGATCGACGAGAACCGGTCGGCGTCGACCTCGACCGCGGCCGAGTTGGCCGCCCCGCCGTAGCGCTCCAGCCCGAGCTCGTCCCGGTGCTCGGTCGACACGGCGGCGAGGCCGTCGTCGATGGGGATGCCGATGGCATCGGCCACCCGGACCAGACCGGAGAAGGCCGAGACGGTCGCGGCGGCGTGGGCCGCAGCGGCCGGCCCGACGGCGTCGACCAGGTCCCGGCGCCGGGCGGCCAGCTCGTCGCCGTCGGCCCGGACGGCGGCCTCGGTGAACGCCACCAGGGTCGCCCCGTCCGGGACACCGCCGCCCTCGACGTCGCCGGTTGCGGCGGCCAGGTCGACGTCGAGGCCGACGGCGTCGCTGCTCGCACGGAGCAGCGTCACGTGGGCGGTCGTTCAATAGAAGCACTCGTTCATCGCCGCCACCCGGGAGGCGACGAGCTCGACCTGGGGTCGGCTGAGCGGCGTGTCCCAGGTGAGGCGATCGAACCCGGGGGCCGAATAGGCCGGCACCGAGACCGTCCGGAACAGCGTGTTGGTGGCCGGGACGAGGCTGAGGGCCCTGGCGACGTTGGCCGCCGGGAACGGGTCGATGGCCGGGACGTGGGCGCCGATGTCACCGAGGCCGTCCGGTCGCACCTCGCTCGGGTCACCCGGCAGGGGTTCGGGCAGCGGTTCGGGGTCGACGCCGACCGCCTCGGCGAAGACGTCGATCATCGCCACGACGGCCACGATCCCGATCAGCTCGACGTAGCGGCCCTGGCCCCGTCGCTCGTCCCCGGCGCCGAGCGAGGCCACGGCCTCGTCGGCCGCCGCCCGGTCGATGCGGGCGGCGTCGAGGGTCACCAGGTCGACGACGACGCCGACCTCCGGCGCGAGCCGGTCGTCACCGGGCGGGTCGGACCGGAGCCACGGCGGCGTCGCCCGATCGGCGAACCGGTGACGGGCCCGGGCGGCGATGCCGAGGCGCTCGGCTGCGGTCCACCAGGTACCGACCTGGCCCAGCTGGTCCCAGGCCGACCGGTGGGAGTCGATGATGTCGTCGCTGACCGCAACGGTCGTCCCGGCGTAGGAGAAGGCTGCCATGGGTGCGAGCCTACGACACCGGTGCTCGGGCGGCCCGTCCGCAACGGCCCGCCGGGCCCGGTCCCTCAGCCGTGCGTGAGGTCGCGGCGCTGACGGAAGCGCCAGGCGTCGGCCAGGATCGTCTCGACCGAGAGGTAGTCGTCGAGGTCGAGCCGCTTGCTGGCCCGGTCGGTCGCAGCGACGAGGGAGGGGACGTCGCCGGGCCGGCGGGGTTGCTCGTCGACCGCAAGCGGCCGTCCGATCGCAACCTCGGCGGCGGCGATCAGTTGACGGACGGAGACGCCCTCACCCCGCCCGATGTTGAGCGCCTCGAAGCCGGCGTCGCCGTCGAGGGCGGCCAGGGCGGCGGCGTGGGCCCTGGCCACGTCCATCACGTGCACGTAGTCGCGCAGCGCTGTGCCGTCCGGGGTGTCGAAGTCGGTTCCGAAGATCGGGACGGCGTCGATCGTGCCGGCTGCGGCCTCCATGAGGACCGGGACGAGATTGGAGATGAGGTGCGTCGGGTCCTCGCCGAGCAGCGCAGACGGATGGGCGCCGGCCGGATTGAAGTAGCGGAGGGCGATGACCGACCAGCCGGCCTCGACGCTGCAGACCCGCTCGAGGACCTGCTCGCAGATCCACTTCGAGTGGGAGTACGGGTTGGTCGGTTGGGGGACCGTGTCCTCGGCGAGCGGGGCGCCGCTGACCGCGGCGCCGGCGGTGCCGTAGATCGAGCCGGATGAGCTGAAGATCATCCGTCGGACCCCACGACGATCGGCGGCCTGCACCACCGACGTCAGACCGGCGAGGTTGACGTCGAAGTAGTCGATGCTGCGCTCCATCGACTCCCGCACGTGCTTGAGCCCGGCGAAGTGGATGATCGAGTCGACGCCGTTGTCGGCGATGACCGCAGCCAGGGCGTCGGTCTGGCGCACGTCGAGCTCGACCAGCCGAGGCCGTCGGCCGGCGATCGCCTCGATCCGGTCGACCACGTCGGCTCGGGCGTTGGAGAGATCGTCGACCACGACCACGTCGTATCCGGCCTGGAGCAGGACGACCGCCTGGTGACTTCCGATGAATCCGCACCCTCCGGTGAGGAGCACGGTCGACGAGGGCTCGGCCACGGGGGCAACCTAGCTGGTCGGCTCCCGGCGGGGGCCAACGGCCGGGAGATTGCCCAGGCCCGCCGGCCGAGCGGGCGCCAGGACCGTGGCAACTGGCGGGTTGGGCCGGGCGGTGGAAGGCTGTGGCCCTTGACCGACCAGACGACCGATCCGGGCGCCGCCCCGGCACGCCACGACCCGTACCGGAGCCACGGCTTCGACGAGTTGGTCGAGCTCCCGACCGTGTACCGGGACGGCCTGTTCGACGGCCGGGTCGTCCTCATCACCGGCGGCGCGGGCGGCATCGGGACGGCGATGGCCACGCTCTTCGGCCGACTCGGGGCCACGATCGTCGCCTGCGGTCGGACCGAGGCCAGCCTCGATCGCCTGGCCGCCGACCTCGACGGGATCGGGGTCCCCGTCCACACCCGGGCCATGACGATCCGAGACCCCGAGCAGGTGGCCGAACTGGTCGACGAGGTCTGGGACCGCCACGGTGGGCTGCACGTGCTGATCAACAACGCCGGCGGCCAGTTCTCCAGCCCGGCGGTCGACATCACGCCGAAGGGGTGGGCCGCCGTCGTCGAGACCAACCTGTACGGCACCTGGTATCTCATGCAGGCTGCGGCCAGGCGCTGGATCGCCGATGACCAGGCCAGCGACGACGCCGGCGAGGCGACGGCGCCGGGTGATCGGGCCATCGTCAACATCTCGACCATCCAGGGTCGGGCGTCCGTCGGGCTGCCCCACACCTCGGCCTCCCGGGCCGGCGGGGTTGCCCTCACCCGGTCGCTTGCCGTCGAGTGGGCACCCCACCACATCCGGGTCAACTCGATCGGTGTCGGCGTCGTCGCCAGCGAGGGACTGCGGACCTACCCGGCCGAGGCCAGAGCCAGCTTCGGTCACAACCCGATGCGCCGCCTCGGCGACGTGTGGGACGTGGCCCAGGGCGCGGTCTACCTCGCCGGTCCGACCGGGGCCTTCGTGACCGGCCACCATCTCGACATCACGGGCGGCGAGCACGTGTGGGGTGAGTACTGGCCGCTCGGCAAGCCCGACTGGTTCCGACTGCCGCACGATGGGCCAAACGGCGCGGACGCACCGACGGAGGAGGGGCAATGAGTGGACACACGATCCGGGGGGAGGTGGCCGTCGTCGGCATCGGCGAGACGACCTACTACAAGCGGGGCCAGAGCCCCGATCCCGAGTTCAAGCTGGTGCTGCGGGCCATCCTGGCCGCGGCCGACGACGCCGGCATTCCGGTCCGGTCGATCGACGGGTTCTGCTCCTACTCCAACGACCGCAACATGCCGGCCCGGCTGGCCAATGCCCTCGGGCTGCCCGAGCTGCGGTACTCGGTGATGCAGTGGGGCTCGGGTGGCGGGGGAGCGGCGGCCGCCATCGGCAACGCCTGTGCAGCGATCGTGGCCGGCTACGCCGACTGCGTGGTCGCCTACCGGGGTCTGGCCCAGGGCCAGTTCGGGCGGTTCGGGGCCGGGGCCCAGGTGCCGACGATCAGTGGGCCGCCGGCGTTCACCGTGCCATACGGGGTGATGTCGCCGGCCCAGATCTACGCCATGCGGACCACCCGGCTGTTCCACGAGTACGGGATCTCGCCCGACACGCTGAAGGCGGTTGCTCTGGCCGCCTACCATCACGCCCAGGCCAACCCGCAGGCGGTGATGCACGGCCGGCCGCTCGACGAGGCGACCTATGACGAGTCCCGGTGGATCACCGAGCCGTTCCGGCTGTACGACTGCTGCCTGGAGAACGATGGGGCGGCGGCCGTGATCGTCATGTCGGCCGAGCGGGCCAGGGACGTCACCGATGCGCCCGTCTACCTCCTGGCGGTGCAACAGGGTGGCGAGCACCGGTCGGGGGCGACGGTCCACAACCAGCCCGACTACGCCACCTCCAGCTTCAAGACGACGGCGCCCCGCCTCTTCGCCCAGGCCGCCGTGACCCCGGACGACGTCGACGTGGTCCAGTCCTACGAGAACTTCACCGGGGCCGTGGTCATGAGCCTGATCGAGCACGGGCTCTGCACCTACGAGAACGCCAACGAAGTCCTGACGTTCGACAACCTCGTGGCTCCCGGCGGCGGACTGCCGCTCAACACCAGCGGCGGCAACCTGGCCGAGTGCTACATGCACGGGCTCGGCCTCCAGATCGAGGCCGTCCGCCAGATCCGAGGCACCTCGACCAACCAGGTGCCCGACGCCAGGGTGGCGTTGGCCAACGCCGGCCCGATGGTCGAGGTCGCATCGACGGCGCTCTACGGCTCCGAGGAGGCACTGGGATGACCGACACCCCGTATCTGGCCGAGGGGCTGCCGGCGCCGCGCCCGGCCCGCGACGGTCTCGACGGCCCCTACTGGGCCGCGGCCAGGGAACACCGGCTCGTGGTCCAGCGCTGCTCGACGTGTGGCACGTTCCAGTGGGGTCCGGAGTGGATGTGTCACGCCTGCCAGACGTTCGACGTCGACTGGGTCGAGGTGGCGGGCCGGGGCACGATCTACTCCTGGCAACGACCGCACCATCCCGTCCACCCGGCGCTCCGAGACCAGGGTCCGTACATCGTCGTGCTGGTCGAACTGGCCGACGCCGGCGGGATCCGCATGGTCGGCAACCTGCTCGGTGATCCGTTGCAGGAGGTGGTCATCGGGACCGAGGTCGAAGCCGTGTTCGAGGACCATGCCCCCGACACCGACGGGGTCGAGCCCTACACGCTCGTGCAGTGGCGGGTGGCCACCGACTGACCGTTCAGCCGGTCGGGTCGGGGACCGGGAGCACGTGGCTGCGCTTGACCACCTTCATCGCCACCTGCGACGTCAGGGTCTGGACGTGGGGGAGCGCGGCCAGCGTGTCGATGTAGAGGGCTTCGAAGGCCTCGGCGTCTGCGGTGACGATCCGGAGCAGATAGTCGGGCTGGCCCATCATCCGCAGCGCCTCGACGACCTCGCCGACGTCCTGCACCGCGACCTCGAACTCCACCATCGCCTCCCGGGTCACCGTCGCCAGCGTGACCCACACCAGCGGTTCGTAGGTCAGCCCCGCTCGCTGGCGATCGAGGATGGCGGTGTAGCCGGCAATCGTTCCGTCGGCCTCGAGGTTGCGGACCCGGCGTAGGCAGGGCGACGGGCTGAGGCCGACCCGATCGGCCAGTTCGTTGTTGGCCAGCCGGCCGTCGGCCTGGAGCTGGTACAGGATGTCGCGGTCGATCGAGTCCATGGCATCGGATGCTAGGACGCGCCGACAACGGCGACGAACGCGCCAGCGGCCCGGAACGTCGTGCCGGCGGCCAGCCTGATTCACCGACGACGCTCGTCGCTATCGTGTCGCCATGATTTCTCGCCTACGGCGCTTCGTGGAGATTCAACGGGATCTCGGAGCTTCCGACCCGGTGATTCTGGGCCGGTTGCCTGCTGACGGGTTCAGGTACCTGCACCGTCTGCGAAACGAGGGCCATCAGATTGACGGCTATGGTCGATACGACCTCCCTCTGCTCGCCTCCTATTCGCGAAGCGGGACGAACTGGATTCGCTACATCGTAGAGTGGATCTCTGAGCGACCGACTCCTGGCCAGGTCCGGATACACAGTGGTAGCCACTTCGTTCTGGATCGCGCCCACAGGGCATTCGTGAATATGAGCAAGTACGACAGAGTCCTGCTCGTCGTCCGCGACTATCGGGAATGCCTGCTGCGCCACAATGCCAAACAATGGTCGGAGATTGGCTCTGTTGAGGCGTTTCTCGATGCCGAAGGCTCCTTTCAGTGGCCCGGTTGGTACATCGAGAACATTCGCTCGTTCCACTCCCACGAGGGGCCGAAGCATCTGCTCTACTATGAGGATCTGATCGATGAACCCGAGAACTCGATCCGAGAGATTTCGGAATTCTTGGGACTCTCCGAACGCCGGACCGACTCGTTTCTCTCCGACCTCGATCGCCGATATGCGCGTTCGGTAGACGCCTATACATCAACGGGGCATCAAGCCTTGACTGCTGGGCGCCCTCGTGGGGGTCACCAGCACCATGCCATGCTCCATCTGGATGCTCGTCAGATGGCAGAGTTCGATGCCTACTATCGAGACCGCGAGCCCGACCTCTTTGAAACGTATCTGGCCAGGTACGAGGTGGCGGAGTAGCGAAAGAACTCGAGTCGAGGGTCACGGGACGTCCTCGCCGGCCAGCGGCTCGGCGGGGTGGGGGGTCAACGACTCGATCGCCGCCGCCCGTCTGCCCGGAGCTGGTACAGGATGTCGCCATCGATTGATTTCATGGCACAGGCTGCCACATCCGGTCGGAAACGACGGTGAAGACGCCAGCGGATGGTTCGGCGCTGCTGCGAAGATGGCAGCATGTCGACCGCATCGCAGCCTCCGACCCCGCCCCCGGCCACGACGGCCGCTCCCGCCGAGCCGACCTACGACGTCGTGTGGCCGAAGTCGCCGGTCGGGGTCCAGGCCCGCCGGTCGGCCCCTCGCCTGGCCTCCCTCGATGGGGCGACGGTCGGGTTCCTGTGGGACCACCTGTTCCGGGGTGACGAGTTGTTTCCGGTGCTGGAGAAGGAGCTGACGCAGCGGTTCGATGGCATCGAGATCGTCGGCCACGAGGTGTTCGGCAACATCCACGGGGCCGACGAGCACGAGCGGATCGCTCGGCTGCCGGCCGACCTGCAGGCCAGGCATGTCGACGCCGTCGTGTCGGCGATGGGCTGTTGAGGGAGCTGCACGCCCGCCGTGATGCGGGCCTCCATCGCCGCTGAGACCGCCGGCATCCCCTCGGTCTCGATCGTCTGCAAGGGCTTCGAGGGCCAGGCATCGGCCACGGCTCGGGGCCACGGGTTCGACGGGTTGCCGCTGGCCGTCACCACCAGCCACGTCGACACCCAGTCCCACGACGAGATGGTCGCCGACTTCGTTGCCTCGACCGTCGACCAGATCATCGACGCGCTCACCATGTCAGACGTCGAGGACGACGGCAGCGGCGACCCGGCCGGGACAACCCGGTCCGAGCCGGCCGCCATCGATACCGGGCGGCGTGAGCCGGCCGCCAGCGACACCGGGCGGTCCGAGCCGGCCGCCAGCGACACCGGGCGGCGTGAGCCGGCCGCCATCGAGACCGTCGCCACCGGCACGATCGATGGGCTCACCGAGCTCTTCGCAGCGCGGGGTTGGTCGGACGGGCTGCCGATCGTGCCACCGACCAGGGAGCGGGTCGAAGCCTTCCTCGCCCCCGGCGGCCATGACCCCTGGCTGGTGCTCGGCACCGCTGCGTCGTCCGGTCGTGACCTCACCGTGTGGTCGGTTGCGGTCAACGCCGTCATGGCCGGCTGCCGGCCAGAGCAGCTGCCGGTGCTCCTGGCGGTGGCCGAGATCCTGGCCGACCCGGCCTACGGGATGGAGCACTCGGGCAACACCACCGGGGCCGACGCCCTGATGATCCTCGACGGTCCGATCGTCCAGGACCTCGGCTTCAACCACGGACCGGGCGCCATGCGAGACGGCTCGCCGGCCAACACCGCCGTCGGCCGTTGGCTGCGCCTCTACCTGCGCAACGTCGGCGGGTTCACCGCAGACGAGCACGACAAGGCCACGTTCGGGAACACGTTCCGGGTGGTCCTGGCCGAGGACATGGCCGCCATCGACGAGATCGGGTGGGAGCCGGTCAGCGCCCGCTTCGGTCACGGCCCCGACGACGACGTCGTGACCATGGCCAGGATGAACTCCGGGCTGATCATCGGCAGCGTCGTCGGCTCGACCCCCGAGGCGATCGTGCCCTACCTGGGTGACGGGTTGGCCCGCGTCGCCGGCTGGGACCTGACCCACAACCACGGGCTCGGACAGGACCAGTTCCGGCCGTTGCTGGTGCTGTCGCCGATCCTGGCCCGCACGGTTGCCCGAGCCGGGTGGTCGACGCGCGACCTCCAGGAGGCGCTGTTCGACGCCGCGACGATCCCGGCAGCACGCTACGAGTCGCTGATCGGGGCCTGGAGCAACCTGACCCCCGGGCGGCGGCTGCTGACCGACCTGGTGGGTGACGGACACCTTCCCGATGCGTTCGCCCGTTCCCGCGATCCCGAGCGCCCGGTCCCCGTGGTCACCGATCCGGCCAACATCGTGATCGCCGTCGCCGGTGACCCGAACCGGACCAACGCCTATGTGCTCAGCAACGACGGACCCCACGGCGACTGGACGGCCAGAGCCATCGACCGGGAACCGTCGCTCGACCTGGTGTGCCGGGTGCCGGAGCCGGGGGAGGGCGCCGGGTAGTTCGGGGCGCCGGTTGGCTCGGGCGATGCGGGGCCCGCTGCGGCCGGTCGGTACCCTGCGGGCTTGCCCCCGCCCGACCATGCCGACGACGGCCCCCGCCGCTCCCGCTGGGCGGTGTTGGCCGGGGCCTGGTCGGTCTACGCCGCGTTCGGGCTGCTGGTTGCCACCACCGGTGCCCTGGTCCCGCAGATCCAGGGTGACCTCGACCTGAGCGACGGCCAGATGGGGGCCGTGCTCGGGGCCTGGCAGCTCGTGTTCATCGGGGCATCGATCCCGGCGGGCCGGATCATCGATCGGTTCGGCATCCGGCGAGCGCTGCTGGCAGCGATGACGATCATGTTGATCTCCGGCTTCGGGCGCGCCGCCGCCACCGGGTTCCCGACGCTGTTCGCCGCCGTCGCCCTGCACGGGGCCGGCGCCCCGATGATCTCGGTCGGCGCCCCGACCGTTGCCGCCGGGCTGTTCGAGGGCGGCGACCGCCGGTTGGCGGTCGGGATCTACTCGACGGCGCCGGCCATCGGGGGTGTGCTCGGGCTCGTCCTGCCCGGGTCGGTCGTCGGCCCCCTGGTCGGGACCGGGGTCGATGGCGACTGGCGGGTCATCACCGTGGTCCTGTCGGGCCTCGCCGCCGTCGCCCTGGTGGTCTGGGTCGCCGTGTCCGGCGGGCTCGACCGGGTGTTGCGACCCGGCTCAGGGCCAGGAATCCGGGAGTACGCCGGCATCGCCCGGCTACCCGTCGTCCGCTTCGTGCTGATCCTCTCGGTGGCCACGTTCTTCTACGTGCACGGGATCGGCCAGTGGACGGTGGCCATCCTCGTCGACGCCGGGTGGGACTCGGCCGAGGCGGGGCTCTGGGCCGGGCTCGGCACCGCCGGTGGCCTGGTGGCCAGCTTCGGGCTGCCCCGCATCGCCACCCCCGAGCGGCGACCGTACCTGCTCGTCGGCACGTTGCTGATCGGCGCCGCCGCCATCCAGCTGCTGCCGACGACCACGGTCGGCGTGCTGACCCCTGCCATCATCGTGACGTTCGCCGCCCGCACTGCGCTGGTCCCGCTGCTGATCATGATCCTCATGGACCACCCCGACGTCGGTGCCGCCCGCACCGCAGCGGCCACCGGTCTGTTCTTCACGACGGCCCAGGTCGGCGGGGTCACCGGACCCCTCGCCACCGGGCTGCTGTCGGGGGCGGCCGACGGGTTCCGGCCGGCGCTCGTGACCCACTCGGTTGTCATGCTCGCCATCGCCGCCGCCGTCGCCGTCGGCTACCGCCGCACGGTGGCCGCTCCGGCCGAGGTGGCGCCGATTGGGCCCGATCCCGGCCGATTGCCATGATGACCCCATGCCCGAGCGTCATGCCGTCCTGTCGTCGCCGCCCCTCACGTGGACGATCGGCGACGTGACCATCACCCGGGTCGAGGAGTCGATCATCCCGCTGACGGCCAAGGTCCTGGTTCCGGACGCCACGCCGGCGCACGTCGCCGCCGGCGCCGGCTGGATCGAGCCCTACATCGAGGCGCCGGACGACGGCGACGGCCATCCGGTCCTACGCCTCTCGATCCACTCGTTCGTGGTCAGGACCCCGGACACCGTGATCGTGGTCGACACCTGCGTCGGTCCCGATCCCGACCGCGGCCTGCCAGGCGACCCGGCTTTCGTCGAGCGGCTCGACGACGCCATCGTCGGCGGCCTCGCTGCGGTTGACGTCGTGGTCTGCACCCACGTGCACTTCGATCACGTCGGCTGGAACACCCGGGTCGTCGACGGGCGGGTCGTCCCGACCTTCCCCAACGCCCGCTACCTGGTCACCCGGGCCGAGCTGGAGGAGGTCGAGGCCGACGATCACATGGACGTGCGGGTCCCATCCCTGCTCCCGCTGGCCGAGGCCGGGGTGCTCCATGCGATCGAGCTCGATGAGGCCCCAGACGGTGGCGACGGCGTGTTCCGGATCGACGATCACGTCGAGCTGCTGTCGACCCCGGGCCACACCGCGGGGCACGTGTCGGTCCGGATCCACGACGGCGGCGCCGAGGCGCTGATCACCGGCGACGCCTTCCACTCGCCACTGCAGATCCTCGACCCGACGCTGGCGGCGTGGCGTTTCGACACCGACTCCGAGCAGTCGACCGCGACCAGGCGGCGGCTGCTCGACCGGTACTGCGGGACCGACGCCATCGTACTCGGCACACACTTCGCCCCGCCGACCGCGGGGCACATGGTCGACGGCGGCCACGGCACCACCCGCTTCGAGGGCATCGACGGGCCGTAGCACCGATCCCGTCCCCTGGAGGACCCCGTGGCTGGCGACGTCGTGCTGGAGTGCTCGAACGGACGGCTGACGTGCTCCTGCGGCTCATCGAGCGTGGTTGCTCGGACTTCGAGGGATCGCCGGCCTCCGAGCTCGGTGGTCTCTGACGGCCGACGGACCACCGGGGATGCGAGGCCGGTCGTCGATGGGGCACGATGGGCGGGTGACGACGGCAGCGGCTGACGAGACGGTGAACGACGGGGGTGGCGTCCGCGACGACGTCCGGGCCTGGCTCGGCGAGAACTGGCCCGGCGCCATCGAACCAGGCGGACGGCGGGCCTGGCTCGAACGGGTCGTCGACTCCGGCTGGGGCGCCCCGAGCTGGCCGGTCGAGCGCCACGGCCGCGGCCTCGACCCGGCGACCAGCCGGGTGGTCGACGAGGAGTTCCGGGCCGTCGGTGCGTTCGGCACCGGCCAGGACATGGTCAACCTGTGGGCCAACACGCTGCTCGCCTTCGGCAGCGACGAGCTCAAGGACTCGTTCGTCCGGCCGCTCATGCTCGGCGACGTCGACATGTGCCTGCTCTACTCCGAGCCCGGCGCCGGCTCCGACCTGGCCGGCATCCAGACCCGGGCCGAGCGGGACGGCGACGAGTGGGTCGTCAACGGTCAGAAGGTCTGGACCTCGGGCGGTCGCCAGGCCGAGTACGCCCTGCTGATCACCCGGACCGACTGGGACGCACCGAAGCACAAGGGCATCACGTTCTTCTTCTTCCCCATGCGTCAGCCGGGGGTCGAGGTGCGGCCCCTGCGGCAGGCAACCGGTGACTCCCGCTTCAACGAGGTGTTCATCACCGACGCCCGGGTCCCCGACGCCAACCGCCTCGGCGACACCAACGACGGATGGCGGGTCCTGCAGACGGCGTTGGCCTATGAGCGGGTGGCGATGGGGCAGGCCCAGAACCGTCGGGCCGCGGCGGCCAGGGCCGGCGGCTCCGATGGAGAGGCCACCGACGGCGCGGACGCCGTCCGGTCGGCCGACGACGAGCGTCCGGCCCCGGTTCCCGACCTGTCGCTGCTCGACCTGGCCCGAGACGTCGGCAGGGCCGGTGATCCCGTGATCCGCCAGCGGCTGATGCGGCTGCACGCCATGCGCCAGGTCAACGAGTGGAACGGGCAGCGGGCCAAGGCTGCGCTGGAGAACGGGACGTCGTCGCCGACGGCCTCGCTCGGCAAGCTGGCCATGTCCGGCATCCTCCACTGCGCCGGCAGCCTGCAGGCCGAGCTGCTCGGGGCCGAGGGCATGATCGGCGGCACCGACTCGCCCCGCGCGGCCGACGCAACGTACTCGCTGCTCAATGCGTTCTTCACCTCGATCGGCGGCGGCACCGACCAGATCCAGCGCAACATCATCGGCGAGCGCATCCTCGGCCTGCCGAAGGAGCCGTCGGTGGATCGCGACCTCCCCTTCCGTGACGTGCCGAAGGCACCCGTTGGCGACGTGCCGAAGGCGGCCGGCTCGGTGAGCGATCGCGGGTGAACCGGATCCTGGGCCGGAGTCGCCGCCGACGATGACCGGACTCGATCGCTGGATCGGGCACTGGGCCGAGCATCGGCCGGACCACCCGGCCATCGTGTTCGACGGCGACGTCGTCACCTATGCCGAGCTGCTCGGCAGGGTCGGGCGGCTGGCCGTCCGGCTGGCCGGGCACGGTGTCGTGGCGGGGGATCGGGTGGCGTTCTGTGGGCTCAACCGGCCCGAGTTGATCGAGGCCCTGGCCGCCTGCGCCCGACTCGGTGCCGTGCTCGTGCCGCTGAACAACCGGTTGACGGCCGGCGAGCTCGGCTACCAGCTCGGCGACGCCGAGCCACGGCTGGCCCTGGTGACCGACGGCTTCGGCGACCTCGTCGGTTCGGCGGCCGCTGGCCGCGTTCCGATCGTCGATCTCGACGGCGAACCCCTCGACGGCGAATCCATCGATGGCGGACCGGCCGTCGACCGGGCGGTGCCCGTCGAGCCCGCGGTGCCCGTCGGGCCGGGTGACCACCCGACCCTCATGGTCTACACCTCGGGCACGACCGGGCGACCGAAAGGTGCGGTACACACCACCGGCTCCTTGCTCCACACCGTGCTCAACGGGGTGGCCCACCAGGACCTCACCGGAGACGACACGATCCTGACCCTGCTGCCGCTGTTCCACGTTGGCGGGCTCAACATCCAGACCCTGCCGGCCCTCTACGTCGGGGCGACGGTGGTCCTGCAACGGCGTTTCGACCCGGGGGAGACCCTGCAGCTGATCGACCGGCACCGCCCGACCCAGACGCTGCTGGTGCCGGCGGTCATGACCGCACTGCTCGACCATCCCGACCTCGACCGGACGGACCTGCAGTGCTTGCGGGGCATCAACTCCGGTTCGTCGGTGGTGCCGGACCACCTCATCCGCGGCTTCCTCGATCGGGGCGTGCCGGTCGGTCAGGTCTACGGCTCGACCGAGACGGGGCCGACCGCCGTCGTGCTCCGCTACGACGACGGTGCCGCCAACATCGGTTCGTGCGGCCGGCCGGCGCTCCACACCGAGGTCCGCCTCGTCGACCGAGACGGGATCGACGTCGGCGACGGCGAGGCCGGTGAGCTGCTCGTCCGCGGCCCGAACCTGTTCGACCACTATCACGGTCGACCGGACGACACGGCGGCCGCCTTCTCCGCCGGCTGGTACCACACCGGCGACATCGCCCGCCGTGACGACGGCGGTTGGATCCACATCGAGGACCGGCTCGGCGACGTCCTGATCTCGGGTGGCGAGAACGTCTACCCGGCCGAGGTCGAGAACACCCTGGCCGAGCACCCCGACATCGCGGCGGTCGCCGTCGTCGGGCGCCCAGACGCCCGCTGGGGTGAGGTGCCGGTCGCCGTCATCGAGGCCGCCGACGGCGCCGGGCCCGCCGTCGACGAGCTCCGGGCGTGGTGCCGGGACCGGCTGGCTCGGTTCAAGCAACCGCGAGAGGTGGTCGTGGTCGACGAGCTGCCGCGAACGGCCCTCGGCAAGGTGACCAAGCACGTGCTCCGGGCCCAGCTGGCCGGGCACACGGGCGACGGGGTTGACTAGTCCTGTGAGCGAGCCCGAACCCCTCGTCCTCCGTCACGACGACGGTGGGATCTGCACCCTGACCCTCAACCGCCCGGCCAAGCTGAACGCATTGAACCCGGCCCTGTTCGTCGAGCTGCGGGACCACGTCGACGCCATCGGCACCGACGAGTCGGTCGGCTGCGTCGTGCTGACGGGGGCCGGCCGGTCGTTCTGTGCCGGGAACGACCTCGGCGGCATCGCCTCGGGGGAGCGGGCACCGACCCCGCATTTCCAGGCCGAGACGATCGACGCCATCGAGGCGCTGCCCCAACCGGTGGTGGCCAAGGTCCGCGGTCACTGTTTCACCGGTGGTCTGGAACTGGCCCTCGGCTGCGACCTGATCGTGTCGACCCGGTCGGCCCAGTTCGGCGACACCCACGGGCAGTGGGGGCTGGTCGCCGTCTGGGGGATGACCGTCCGACTGCCCGAGCGGGTCGGTCTGGCCACCGCCAAGGAGCTGATGTACACCGCCCGTCGGATCGGCGGGGACGAGGCGGCGACCATCGGGCTCGTCAACCGGGCCGTCGACGACGACGAGCTCGACGCTGCGGTCGCCGAGTTGACCGGTGCGATCGTGGCCAACTCGTGGGACACCAGCCGGTTCGACAAGGCCCTGCTCGCCGACCAGCGCACGATGGGTCGGGCCGAGGCGCTGGCCAACGAGCGCAGCGCCCCCTACGGACGACCCCGCGACATGGCCGAGCGCCTGGCCGGCGGTGGCCGCTGAGCCGGGGTACCGATTCGGCTGCGTCGGCCCAGCCGGTCTGCGACACTGGCCATCTCCGGTCCGATTCGCCACCAAGGAGCTGTGATGCCGAGCAGTCTCGATGCCGTCGCCCCCTCGTTCGTCGACATGGCCCACCGCATCGTCTGGTGCACGGTGGCCACCGTCGAGGCCTCCGGTCGACCCCGCACCCGGGTCCTGCATCCGATCTGGGAGTTCGACGGCGATCGCCTCACCGGTTGGATCGCCACCGCCCCCCAGTCGCTGAAGGCGACCCACCTGGAGCATCAGCCCGCCATCTCGCTGACCTACTGGGATGCCAGTCAGGACACGTGCACCGCCGACTGCAACACGACGTGGGAGCTCGACGAGGAGGCCAAGCGGGCCGGCTGGGACCGGTTCGCCAACGGGCCGGAGCCCGTCGGCTACGACCCTCGGCTGATCCCGGCCTGGACCGCCCCGACGGTCGATGCCTTCGGGGTGTTGAGGCTCGACCCCGTCCGGCTGCGGGTCATGCCCGGCTCGGTCCTGCTCCGAGGCGAGGGTGAGGTGCTGACCTGGTCCGAGGGCGCCGGCTGACCGGAATGGGGCCGCCCGGCCGCCGGTTGGTCAGGCCATGCCCGGTCAGACCTCCTCGGCACCCCCGTCGGAACCCCTGGCCAGCCGACTCCGGCGCCGCGCCGTCACCGTCCCAACCGTGCTGGCGGCGACGGCCGCCGCCGTCGCCGCCCTACCGCTGGCCGTCCCCGGGTTGGCTGCGCTCGACCTGGTGACCGGTCGCCATCGCCTACCGAGGCTGCGCGTCTACCTGTTCGTCTGCCAGTACCTCGTCAACGACTCGGTCGAGATCCTGGCCGCGCCCCTGCTCTGGGCTCGGGCCGGTCTCGGGACCCGGCTCGACTCGGCCGCCTCGCTTCGCCGCCACCGGGCGTTGCAGTGGTGGTCAGCCGAGCTGTTGGCCAGACGGGCCGACCGCCTGCTCGGCCTCGGGATCGAGTTCGACGACGAGTCCGCCGGCGCGCTCGAACCGGGGCCCGTCATCGTCATCGGCCGTCATGCCAGCCCGTTCGATGCGTCGTTGGCCGGCGTGGTCTACGGGCGCATCGGCTACGCCGTCCGGGGCGTGATCATGGCCGAGCTGCTGGCCGATCCGGGCTTCGACCTCATCTATGGGCGTCTCGGGTCGGTCTTCGTGCCCCGTGACGACGGCCCGGCCGCCAGATCCGCCATCGACGCCATGGCCCGCTCGGTCGAGCGCCACGACGGCGACCGGGCGGCGGTGGTGATCTTCCCCGAGGGTCGGCTGTTCCGCCAGACGGTCCGTGACCGGGCCCTCGACCGGCTCAGCGGGTCGGATCCCGACCGGGCCAAGCGGCTCGCCGGCCTGACCAACGTCCTCCCGCCCCGGCCGGGCGGGCTCCGCATCCTGCTCGACGCCATGCCGGCGGCCGACGTCGTCGTGCTCGACCATCGGGGCCTCGACCACGTCCGCTCGCTGGCCGACCTGGTCGGCGTCGTGCCATCACCCGAGCCGATCCGTCTCCGGGCCACACGCATCCCCCGGGCGGAGATCCCCGACGATCCCGACGACGCCACCGACTGGCTCGATGATCTCTGGCTCGACCTCGACGCCTCGCTGGCCGAGGAGCTCGGCCCTGTGGACTGACCGCCGGCGACCGTCTTCGGCTCCGGTCAGCGTCGACAGCCGCCCGACGGGAGGGAGACGTCGACCGGGGTCACCGTGGCTCCATCGGGTCCGAGGTCGACCCGGTTGAACGAGCCGGTGGCGCCGTGGCCGTGCGGTGCGCCGCTGTACCAGGCGGTGACCCCGCCGGCGCTCACGTCGGTCCTGACGTGCCAGTGGCCGAGGGCGACGTAGTCGGCGGCGGTGGCGGCGATGTCGTCCGGGGCGATCGGCGACGACCGATACCCGTGTTCGAGGTCGGGCTCGTGGTGGCCGTGGCCGACCACCACCCACCATCGGTCGTCGTCCGGCCGCTCCGGCACCCCGGACAACGGGCGGAAGCCGCGATGATGGTCGTCCATCGCCCGCCCCCAGACCGCGACCGCGGTGTCGGCCAGAGCAACCGCCGACCCGTCTCGGCCGCTGAGGAAGACCAGACCGGGGCGTTCGGCCGCCTCGTACAGCGACCGCCCGTCGTGCAGGTCGTGGTTGCCGTTCAGCAACACACACGTCGGGTCGAGGGCCGCCAGCCGGTCGAGCACACGATCGACGAGACGGTCATCGACCCGCTGGTGGTCGAACAGGTCACCGGCAACGATCACCACGTCGGGCTGATGGTCGGCCGCGGCGGCCTCGATGGCCAGGAGCGGGCAGAGGCAGTCGTCGAGATGCTCGCCACCGCCCGGCGTCGGGAAGCCGCCGCCGAGGTGCACGTCGGAGGTGTGGAGCAGCCGGACCGGATCCATCAGTCGGGTCGCCCCCTCGTGATCACGTGCCGTTCGGGCGGACCAGGATCTTGACCTGGTCCTCCGGGGTGGCCAGGCGATCGAAGGCGGCCGGGACCTCCTCGATCCCGACCTGGTCGGTGACCAGCGGGATCGGGTCGATCCGGCCTTCGGCCATGTCGAGGAGGCAGGATCGGAACTCATCGGGTGACCAGCCGAGCACGAACCGCATCGTCAGCCGCTTGTAGATCCCCATCACCGGTCGGAACCGGTCGTCGCTCATGCACACCCCGACAACGACCACCTCGCTGCCGGCCGGGGCGCCGCTCATCGCCAGATCGATCATCCCGGGCACGCCGACCGCCTCGAACACCACGGGTGCCGGCGCCTCCAGACCGGGTGTGCCGCCCGACGATCCGGCGCCGGCCAACGCCTCGACGGCCAGGGCGAACCCGGCCGCCCGGTCATCGGCCTCGCCCGGGTCGACGACGACGTGGGCCCCCATCGTCGATGCCAGGGCCCGGCGGGTGGGGGACAGGTCGCTGGCCACGATCGGTTCGGCCCCGGTGGCGGCCAGCGCGGCGATGACCGCCAACCCGACCGGGCCGGCACCGACGACGATCGCCGGGCGGCCCTCCGAGACCGAGGACTGGTTCACGGCGTGGCGGCCGACGGCGAGCGGCTCGGTCAGCGCGGCCAGGTGGCCGGGCAGGCCGTTCGGGACCGGTACGAGGGCGCCGGGATCGAGCAGCAGGCGCTGGCTGTACCCACCGGGGTAGTCGTTGTCGTAGCCGGGGACGGCCGGACCGTCCGGGGTGAGCAGCATCGGCATCGCCGCCATGGCTGCACCGAGCTCGACCCCCTCGACGCCTTCCCCGAGCTCGATCGGCCGGACCGCCAGCTCGTGACCCATGACGATGTCGCGGGTCGGGTCGAAGTTGAAGGTGGCGAGGCCGGCCTCGGCTGCGGTCGACACGAGGTGGTCGGCGTGGTCGACCGTGTGGAGGTCACTCCCGCAGATGCCACAGGCGATGGTCTCGACCAGGACCTGGCCCGGGCCCGGCGCCGGGTCGGCGACGTCGTCGACCACCATCCGGCCACGGCGGAGGATTGCTGCACGCATGGCGCAACCCTACGATCCGCTGCCCCCCGGACGCACGCCCGCCCCCCAGGCCCGGTCGGGGGCGTCGGCGTGATGGACCTCGCCGTCGTCGTCGAACACCAGGAAGTGGTCGAACGAGCGGAGGAACCAGCGGTCGTGGCTCACCGCCAGCACCGTGCCATCGAACGCCGCGAGGCCGACCTCGAGCGCCTCGGCCGAGGCGACGTCGAGGTTGTCGGTCGGCTCGTCGAGCAGCAGCAACGTGGCCCCTCCGAGCTCGAGCAACAGGATCTGGAACCGGGCCTGTTGGCCACCGGACAGGTTGTCCCATCGATCCTCGGCCGACGGCTGCAGTTCGTAGCGGCGCAACAGCGCCGTGGCGGTGCCCCTGGCGTTGATCTGGCTGGCGATGTGGTCCTCGGTGAGGATGTCCATCAGCGTTCGCCCCTCCAGCTCGGGGTGACGGTGGGTCTGGGAGAACATGCCGGGGACGACGCCGGCCCCGAGTCGCCACGAACCGTCGTGCTCGACCGGCTCGCCGGACAGCAGCCGGAGGAAGTGGCTCTTGCCGGTGCCGTTGCGGCCGACGACGCCGATGCGGTCGCCGAACCAGATCTCGGCGTCGAACGGGAACGTCAGGTCGCTCAGCTCCAGCTGTTCGAGCATGACCGCCCGCTTGCCGGTCCGGCCGCCCGTGAGGCGCATGTCGACCTGCTGCTCGGCCGGCGGGGGCGGTGGTCGACCCTTCTCCTCGAACTGGCGGAGCCGGCTCTCGGCCGCCTTGGCCTTCGGGGCGAACGTGTCGGAGAACGAGGCCCGCCGCTTCATCTCCTTGACGTGGGCCACCAGCCGGGCCCGCTCCTCGTCCCAGCGGCGGTTCAGCTCGTCGATCCGGCTGTTGCGGTCCCGCCTGGCCT
>JBCCVL010000068.1:0-28143 GCA_039195375.1 Actinomycetota bacterium | reverse complement strand
CGTGCCGTCGGGAGAGAACCGCCTCACGTCGGGCCTGGCCGTCAATGGCTGTGGCATCACCGGCCTCGAGGCCCATGCTGCCGTGTGCATGCATGGCGACCCGGCCACCGCCACTCCCTGGACCTATGTCCAGAAGGCCAAGGCCACCACTTCCAGCGCTGGAAGGTTGCGACGAAGCTGAACCGCTGAAGACCGCAGACCTCGACCAAGCCGCTGGGAGCACCCCCAGCGGCTTTCTTGCTTTTGCCCGACCGGGATCGCCGGACCGGAGCGAGCGGGACCGAAGCCGCCAGACCGAACCGAGACCGAACGAAACACATCGACCACCACCTACCCGAATCCGTTCCGGTCCACATGGGGAGCCGGAACTCCCGAAGGAAACCACACCAATGACTGTCATCGAACCGTTGAAGCCAGACGAATCGGTCGGCCCGAGCGAGCTGTTCAGCATCGACTCGGTCACCACCGAGACCCCCGTTGCCTTCTCCCCGGACAACCGGGACTGGGAAGAGTTGGCGGCCTGTCGCACCGAGCCCGGTGCGACCGACGTCTTCTTCTCCGAGGAGCTCGCCGACATCGTCGAGGCCAAGCGCATCTGCGCCGGCTGCCCGGTGATCGCCCCCTGCCTCGAGGGCGCCATCGCCCGGGCCGAGCCATGCGGCGTCTGGGGCGGGCAACTGTTCAGCAACGGCCGGATCCTGACCCAGAAGCGGCGTCGGGGTCGGCCGCCGAAGGTGGCCCGGCCCGAGGACCAGCTCCCGGTCGTGCCGATCCCGGCCCATCTGGAGAAGCTGATCGCCTAGGGATGACGACGCATGCCGTCGTGCCGAGGAGGCCAGAGCACCGGGGTGCTGCGAGTCGTCTGCGAGACGGCACGACCGCTCGCAGCACCCCAGAGGTCGGTGGAGCGATCCACCGCCATGTCGAACCAACGTCACGGGTGACGAAAAGACGAGCCCGGGACGCCTTGGTTTCGGAGCCGCCGGGCCTGCGGGGCCCGGCGGCTCCCCGTTTTTGGCGGCTCGGGGAATGTCGAGGCCCTGCACGGCGGTTCCCGCCTCACGGTCCTACAGTTCCGGTGGACGCCCGCCGGACCTCCTCCAGGAAGACTCGATGGACACTCACGATCATCTCGACGACGAGGTCGACATCCCGTTCACCTCCTCCGACACCGGCCAGACCGCCGAGACCGCCAGGCGGAACCGTCCGCCGATCGCCGTCGCGGCGGCTGCCGCAGTCGGCGTGATCGCTGCCCTGGCGCTCGTCTTCGCCTTCGTCGGCGGCGACGATGCGACCACCGAGGCCGGCGGCGACGCCATCAGCAACCTGGCGTTCCTCACCACCGACGGCTCGAACGCCACGCTGGCCGACTTCGAGGGTGACGCCCTCGTCGTCAACTTCTTCGCCTCGTGGTGCGCCCCCTGCCGGGCCGAGCTACCCGATCTGGAGCAGGTCCATCAGGCCAGGCTCGACGAGGTGACGTTCCTCGGCATCAACCACGACCTCGACGAGTCGACGTGGCGCTCGTTCGTCCAGGAGACCGAGATCACCTTCCAGACCGTGTTCCAACCGGACCAGGAGCTGTTCACCGCCCTCGACGCCAAGGGCATGCCGACCACCGTGCTGCTGTCGGCCGAGGGTGAGGTCCTCCACCTGCACACCGGGCTGCTCACCGACGAGCTGCTCGAGGAACTGATCGACGAGCACCTCGGAGATGCATGATGGGTGAGCTGTTCGACCCCCGGGCCTTCGCCCTCGGCATGGTGGCCCTGATCAACCCGTGCGGGTTCGCCCTGCTGCCGGCCTACCTCGGCTTCTTCCTCGGCCTCGAGGAGGACGAAGACGAGAAGCGATCGATCATCCGGTCGCTGAACCGCTCCCAGATCGTGGGACTGTCGATGTCGGCCGGCTTCCTCGCCGTGTTCGGTGCGCTCGGCCTGTTCCTGGCCGGCACGATCACCGGGCTCCAGGAATCGGGCTGGCTGCCACGGGCCACCGTGGTCATCGGTGTCGCCCTGATCGGCCTCGGCATCGCCATGTTCGCCGGCTTCCAGCCCCTGGTGAGCATCCCCAAGCTCAACAAGGGTGGCGGCAGCCGCTCGGTGAGCTCGATGTTCGTCTTCGGCATCTCGTACGCCATCGCCTCGCTGACCTGCACGATCGGCATCTTCCTCAGCGCCATCGGCACCGGCGCAAGCGGGGCCTCGTTCGTCGAGCGGTTCGGGTCCTTCGTCTCCTATGGCATCGGGATGGGTCTGCTGGCCACCGTGCTCACGCTGGCCGTCGGCTTCGGCAAGAAGGGCATCGTCAACCGGTTCCGCAGCCTGCTGCCGAAGATCAACCTGATCTCGGCCTTCGTGCTGGTGGTCGTCGGCTTCTATGTCGCCATCTACTGCATCTGGTCCGAGCAGGTGCTCGACTTCGACGCCGACCCGACGCCGTGGATCAACTCGATCGTCGTCACGGTCGAGGGCTGGCAGGCGTCGCTCGCCGGCTGGTTCAACGGCCAGGTCAACGTCTTCGGTCGGACCACCGACCGCACCACCTTCCTGGGCTGGAGCTTCGTGCTCATCAACGCCGCTCTGGCCGTCGCCGGCCTCATCGTCCGCCAGTCGAGCCAGCAGCCCCAGGACAAGGTGCTGGTCGACTCCTGAGCGACCGGCAGCCCGAGGACAACCCGCTGGTCGACTCCTGAGCGACCAGCAGCCCGAGGACAACCCGCTGGTCGACTCCTGAGCGACCAGCAGCCCGAGGACAACCCGCTGGTCGACTCCTGAGCGACCGACAGCCCGGATCGGCGGATCGACGGGGCGACGATTTCCCGTTCCGGTCCCCGACTCTGCCAGTCTGGGACCGTGCAGGAGGTCAGTCGCGAGCCCATCACGTTCCGGGAACTCCTCGACCGGCCCGGCGTGATCGAGGTGCTGGACCTCCGGAGCCGGTTCGGGTTCTGCGCATTCCACGGCGGCAACCTGGAGCGGGTGACCGAGCAGATCGCCTCGGAGGCCGCGGCCCGGTCCGACTCCTCGTTCTACGGCGTGATCCAACCGCCGGGCATGCGACACCACATCCCGTCCAAGCTCGTGTCGCCGGCCGAGTCACCCCGGCTGAAGGCGTTCATCGAGCATTGCGACGTCGTGGTCGCCATTCACGGCTACGGCCGCCGAAACCTGTTCACCGCCCTGCTCTGCGGCGGGCAGAATCGGGAGCTGGCCGCACACGTGGCGCACCACGTGCGGGCCGAGCTCCCGGCCTACCGGACGATCGACGAGATCGATGAGATTCCCCGGGCGCTTCGCGGGTTACACCCGGACAATCCGTGCAATCTCCCTTCCAAGGGTGGTGTCCAGCTGGAGCTGCCACCCCGGGTCCGCGGGTTGTCGCCTCTGGCTCGGTACTGGCCCTCCACAGCACCGGGCGGGCGACGTTTCCCGCACGTCAATCATCTGGTAGACGGTCTCGCCGCGGCGGCCGCCAGCTGGGAGGGTTAGGGAGCAACCCGTGCTGGCGTCCACCGGCGGGGGTGTGGCAGGCGGGACGAACGACACCCCGCACCGGGGTACCGTGTCGTCGCCCACCTGCCGATTCATACCCTTCAGACGGTGGGGAGGCGGGTTTGATACACAAACTCGTCGCTGGATGTCGGCGCTGCCACGCGGTCCACAGGCCCGAGCGTGGCGGCGTGGCAGGCCACCGGGTTCGGTGTGCCCGGTCATCGCGGAGGCTCTATGGTGCTCGGCGTGGAACTGCGTGTGTTCACCGAGCCCCAGCAGGGCGCGTCCTACGAGGATCTCCTCGCCGTCGCCCGTGCCAGCGAGGCGGCCGGCTTCGCCGGTTTCTTCCGGTCGGACCACTACCTCAAGATGGGCGACGTGTCCGGCCTTCCCGGCCCAACCCACGCGTGGGTGACGCTGTCCGGCCTGGCCCGTGAGACGACCACGATCCGGCTCGGCACCCTGGTCAGCCCGGTCACCTTCTATCAGCCGGGTCCGCTTGCCATGGCGGTCGCCCAGGTCGACAACATGAGCGGAGGCCGGGTCGAGTTCGGCTTCGGTGCCGGCTGGTACGAGGCGGAACACACCGCCTACGGGCTGGAGTTCCCACCGCTCGGCGAGCGCTTCGACCGCTACGAGGAGTCACTCGAGCAGATGACCGGGCTGTGGGCCACCCCCGAGGGGGACACGTTCTCCCACGAGGGTCGGTTCCACACCTTCGTCGACTCCCCCGGGCTGCCGAAGCCGACCCAGAAGCCCGGACCGCCGGTCGTGATCGGGGGTCGGGGCGCCCGTCGCACCCCTCGGCTGGTGGCCCGGTTCGCCTCCGACTTCAACCTCCCCTTCGCACCGCTGGCCGAGGTCACCCCAGCCATCGAGCGGGTCGAGGAGGCTTGCGCTGCGATCGGCCGCAACCCGTCGGAGATCGTGCGCTCGGCCACCCTGGTCGTGTGTGCCGGGGCGAGCGAGGCCGAGGTCAAGCGCCGGGCCGAGGCCATCGGTCGAGCGCCGGACGAGCTGAGGGAGAACGGTGCCGCCGGCACGATCGACGAGGTGGTCGAGCGGCTCGGTTCCTTCGCCGAGGCCGGGATCCAGCGGATGTACCTGCAGGTGCTCGACCTCCAGGACCTCGATCACCTGTCGATGATCGGCAGCGACGTGATTCCCGCCGCCACGGATCTCTGACCACGGCCGGTCCCCGTCCCCGACCCGGCCGACCGGTGCTCAGGGGCTGAGGCGGACCAGTTCCCAGCCGGCGTCGCCGACGCGCCGATACCGCAGGCGGTCGTGGAGTCGGTTGCGTCGACCCTGCCAGAACTCGACCGTGTGGGGCACCAGCCGCCAACCACCCCAGTGCTCGGGCCGCGACACGGTCTCGGACTCGGCGAACCGGGCCTCGGCGTCGTCATAGCGCCGCAGGAGCGTGTCCCGATCGGGCAGCTCGCTGCTCTGATCGGAGGCCCAGGCGCCGAGCTGTGAACCCCGGACCCGGACGGCCCAGTAGGCGTCGGACTCGGCGTCGGGGATCCGCTCGACCGTACCGGCGACATTGACCTGGCGGTGGAGCTGGAGCCAGCCGAAGGTGGCGGCGGCCCGAGGGTTGGCCGCCAGATGGGTCGACTTGAAGCTGCGGTAGTTGGTGTAGAAGTCGAACCCGGCCGCCCCGGCCCCCTTGAGCAGCACGTACCGGCTCCACGGTTGGCCGTCGGCGTCGACCGACGACACGATCATGGCGTTCGGTTCGTAGAGGCCGGCGGCGATGGCTTCCTCGAGCCAGCGCTGGAACTGCTCCGCCGGGTCGTCGGCCAGGTCACCCGGCTCGATGCCGGCCGTCTCGTATTCCAGACGCATCCTGGCCAGGTCGACATCGGCGGCGTCACCGCCGTCGCCACCGTCCGCCCGGCTCGGCTCCCACATCACCATCGGGACGACCCGACCCGGGACCGTCAGGTCCGGTCGTCGGGAGCCGGCGGGGTCCTGGCGAACTCCCTGGACACGTCGTCGAAGGTCAGCACGTCGTCCGGGCCGTCGACCAGCTCGACGCTGGCGGCGGCCGCCTCGGCCTTGGCCTTGGCCGCCTCGCGGGCCGCCCGCTGGCGGTCCAACCGCTCCTGCTCACCCTTGGCCATCTCGCTCGTCGCCCAGCGGGTGAAGATGAGGAAGATCAACGCCCACAGGACAAATCCGCCGACCAGCTTCATGACCACGCCCGCCGCCTGCTGGTCGGTGAGGACGTCGATGCCCCAGAGCCGTTCCTCGGTGTCGTAGTGGCGGTAGACGACACCCTCGGCGAAGACCAGCCAGCCGCCGGGGACCGTCGGCACGATCGACATGGCGAACAGGTAGAAGCACTGGGCCAGCGGGGTGAGCCGCCACTCCTCGACCGGCCCGAACACCGGCATCCACATCAGCAACCCGGCAACGAAGATCAGCAGGTGCAGCCCGAAGTGGAGGGCACCGTTCTCGAAGGACAGTTGCACCAGCGTCGACCAGTGCAAGATCATCGTCAGGGCGTTGAACACCAGGCCGGCGACGAGCGGCTTCGAGCCGGTCCTGAAGAAGCGCCAGACCGGGGTGCCGGGCACGATCAGCAGCTCGAACAGCCAGCGGGGGGTGGCGAGCACGAACAGCAACGGCACCAGCATCGCCAGGAACAGGTGCTGGAACATGTGCACGAAGTAGAGGTGTTCCTCGGCGATCTCGTGCACCGGCCAGTCGGACACGATCCACATCAGCCCGATGGCCAGGACGAACCACGTCTTCTGGCCTCTCGTGATCGGCGGGTAGCCGGCGGCGACCGCCTTCGGTTGGACGACGCGGGCGGTGTACCAACCGAGCGCCGCAACGCCGAGGATCAGCGTCCAGACCTCGGCGTGGACCTCGAAGGGGACGGCGTCGAGCATCGCCGGCGTCTAGAAGATGCTGAAGTCGAAGGCGGCGAACACGACGAAGTAGACGGCCATGGCCAGGACCATGGCCCCGGCGAAGGCCCAGGTGAACAGACGACCGTTGATGATCTTCAGGTCGAAGTACAGGTGCATGAAGGCACCGGCGACGAGGAAGAACTTGGCCACCATCATCGCGATCAGGGGGAGCACGAGCGCCAGGCCGGACAGCCCGATGTAGGACCAGGCCACCTCGACCGCGGTCAGCACCGCCAGGATGGCGAAGATCACCCAGTACTGGGTCTCCGTCGGGTGGTGCTCGTCATGGTGGTCGTCGGCCTGCGACTCGGCGTGGGTTGCGGTGTCAGCCATCGCTCGTTCTCCCTACGGGATCAGATAGACGATCGTGAAGATCAGGACCCACACGATGTCGACGAAGTGCCAGTACAGACCGACGAGCTCGACGGTCTCGGCCCGGTCCTGACGGAGCTTGCCCCGGAACGAGAGCACGAGCAGCGACAGCAACATGATGATGCCGCCGGTGACGTGCACGCCGTGGAATCCGGTCAGGGTGTAGAAGGCCGACCCGAACAGCGAGCCGTCGTAGGTCAGACCCTCGCGGTAGAAGGCGGTGAACTCGTAGACCTGGCCGGCGATGAACGTCGAGCCGAGCAGGGCGGTCGACCCGAGCCAGATCCGGGAGTTCCGGTAGTCGCCCTCGTGGACCGCCTTGTGGGCCAGCACCATCGTCAGCGAGCTCATGAGCAGGATGAACGACGAGGCCGAGGTGAACGGGATGTCCCAGAACGGCTCGACCGACGCCTCGGCGATGAACTCGTCGACGACCTCCTGGGGGAGTCCGTCGGCCAGCAGCGAGTTGATGACCGTCGGGTTGCCGGCGACGACCTCGGTGATGAACCGGGCCTTCGACAGCAGGTAGGAGGAGATCAGGGCCCCGAACAGCAGGCACTCCGACCCAAGGAACAGCCACATGGCCAGCTTCATGTTCGACAGCCCGAGGCTGCTCTGATGGCCGTGGTCGTGATCGTCGTGGCTGGCGGCGTCGTCGCCGGCGTGTTCAGCCGGGGCTTCGAGCGTGGTCATGACACCGTCTCCAGTTCGGCCTCGGCCCCGCTCGAATCCGTGTCGGGGCTGTGGCCGTCGTCGTGGTGATCGCCGTGGTCGGCATCGAGGTCATCAGCCGGCTCGAGCGCCCAGCCCCACAGGGCCATCGTCATCAACAGCACACCGGGGATGATCAACCAGAGGCTGAAGATCAGGCCGTAGCCGATGATCGGCATCGACGCGGCGAGCACGATCGGCCAGTACGACGGCGCCGGGAGGTGGACGCCGGTCGGATCGCCCGGCTGGGCCAGTTCCTCGCCGGTGTTGACCCGACGCAGCTTGCCGGTCTCGTCCGGCTGGTACTTGCGGTGCCAGAAGTCGTCGAGCGAGCTGACGACCGGGTCGACGTCGAAGTTGTGGCCGGGCGCCGGCGACTTGATCGACCACTCGATCGTGCGGCCGTCCCACGGGTCGGCGCCGACGTCTGGCCTGCCCTCACGGCGCCACGCGAGCCACGACACGAGCGCATTGACCAGGACGAGGATCGTGCCGACGGCGAGGATGAACGCACCCCAGGTGGCGACCAGGTTCCAGAACCCGAATCCCTGGGCCTCGGAGTAGGTCTGCATCCGTCGTGGCATGCCCTGCAGGCCGAGGATGTGCATCGGGCCGAAGGTGAGGTTGAAACCGACAACCATGAGCCAGAAGTTCCACTTGCCCCAGCGCTCGCTCAGCTTGTAGCCGAAGGCCTTCGGCCACCAGAAGTAGAAGCCGGCCATGAACCCGAACAGGGCGCCGCCGAACAGCACGTAGTGGAAGTGGGCGACGATGTAGTAGGTGTCGGTCTGCTGGGTGTCCGATGGGGCGAGGGCGTGGGACACGCCGGACAGGCCACCGATCGTGAACTGGGTGACGAGGCCGATCGAGAACAGCATCGCCGTGTTGAGGATCAGGCGACCGCCCCACAGGGTGGCCATCCAGTTGAGGATCTTCACGCCGGTCGGCACGGCGATGAACATCGTCGCCACGCTGAAGGCGGTCACCGACAGCGGGCCGATGCCGGAGACGAACATGTGGTGGGCCCACACGCCCCAGCCCATGAAGCCGATGGCGATGCCGGAGAAGACCATGAACGGGTAGCCGAAGATGGGCTTGCGGGCGAAGGTCGGGATGACCTCGGACACGATGCCGAACGCCGGCAGGATCATCAGGTACACCTCGGGGTGCCCGAAGATCCAGAACAGGTGCTGCCACAGCAGTGGGTCGGCGCCCATGTCGACGTTGAAGAAGTTGGCGCTGAACAGCCGGTCGGCGGCCAGGAGCACCTGGGCGACGGTGAGCACCGGGATGGCGAACAGCAGCAGGAACTGGGTGACCAGGGTCATCCAGGTGAAGACCGGCATCTTCATCAGGGTCATGCCGGGGGCCCGCATGTTGAGCACGGTGGTGATCAGGTTGATCGAGCCGGTCAGCGAGCCGATGCCGACGATCAACAGACCGATGTTCCAGAAGTCGATGCCGGTCGACGGCGAGAAGGCGACGCCGTTGTTCGGGGCATAGTTGAACCAGCCGCCGTCGGCGCCACCGCCGATGAACCAGCTCGTGTTGAGCATCAGGCCGCCGAGGAAGAAGATCCAGAAGCTGAACGCGTTGATCCTGGGGAAGGCGACGTCTCGGGCCCCGACCTGGAGTGGCATCAGGAAGTTGGCGAAGGCCGCACCGATCGGCATGACGACCAGGAAGACCATCACGGTGCCGTGCATCGTGTAGACCCGGTTGTACGCGTCGCCCGACAGCAGCGTGTTGTCCGGCGTTGCCAGCTGTAGCCGGATCAGCAGGGCGGCGACGCCACCGATGACCAGGAAGAACATGGCCGCGGCGCCGTACATGATGCCGATCTTCTTGTGGTCGACGGTGGTCAACCAGTCCTTCAGACCGGTCAGCTCACGAGGCCGCGACAACGCCCCCATCGGTTGCTCGACCTTGTCTGGCTGCCCGGACGGGAGAGCGAGCGGTTCTTCCACGATTGCCATTGCTGCCGCTTCCTAATCGAGAGTCGCCAGGTAGGCGACGATCTGGTCGAGTTGCTCGTCTGACAGGTCGGTGAAGGCCGGCATGCCCCGGCCGAGTCCCGTCTCCTCGTTCGGATCCGGGGCCATGTCCTTCTGTTCCGGTGCGTTGGCGATCCACCGCTTCAGCTCGGCCGCGTTGAGCCGGTAGTCGTCGAGGCTGTCGGGGTCGGAGGCCAGCTCGGCCAGGTTCAGGTAGTCACCGGCCGGCAGGGCGTCGTCGTTGGCATCGGTGGCGTCGCCCGGTCCGCCGGCGTAGACGCTGTAGATGCCGCCGGCGAAGGTGCTGCGGGTGGCGAAGTGGGTCAGGTTCGGGGCGGCCCGGGAGACCAGGGCGATGTCCTCGGGCGCCGGGATCTCGCCGTCGTCGATCATGTGACAGCGCTGGCAGTTGTTGAGGAACAGCTCGCGACCGGCCACCGCATCAGGATCGTCGTCTCCGGGGATGTCCGCCAACTCGGACTGGTTGGCCAGCCAGGCGTCGAAGTCGTCCGGGTCGAGTGCGATGGCCGACATCCGCATCCTGGCGTGCGACAGGCCACAGAACTCGGTGCACCAGCCGGTGTACTTGCCGGGGTCGTCCGCCGCGATCGTCCAGGTGTGCCAGCGACCCGGCACCGTGTCCCGCTTGCCGTTGAGGCGGGGGATCCAGAACGAGTGGATCACGTCACGGGAGGTGAGCAGCAGGTCGACCTGCTGACCGGCGGGGATGACCAGCTCGGTTGCGGTCACGACGTCGTCGGGGTCGAGGCTCAGCTCGAGCGGCCACTCCCGATCGTCGGCATCGCCGGCCTCGCCGTCACCGTCGACGTCGAGGAAGAAGCCGTCGCCGTCGACGTCGTAGCGGTACTCCCACCACCACTGCTGGCCGATGACCATCACGTCGAGGCCGTCACACCCCGGTCCGACGTCACCGACGCCGCACTCGTCGTTGCGCTCTTCCAGGTCCCAGATGGCGCCGACGGTCGGGATGGTGATGACGGCGAGGAGCAGAGCCGGGGCGATCGTCCACGCCAGCTCGAGCGGGGTGTTGCCGTGCACCTGCTCGGGCAGGTCCTCGGGGTCGTAGTCCGACTCCTTCACCCGGTTGCGCCACGAGATGATCATCGTGCCGAAGACGACCAGCACGAAGATGACACCCATGACCCACCAGATCGGGCCCATCAAGTTGTCGATCGTGCGGGCTTGCGGGCTGCGGGGCTCGAAGGTGTTGAGCGGTTTGTCGTCGGCGCAGGCCGCAGCGGTCAGCGCCAAGGCGACGAGTGCGGCCAGGCGGGTCGTCGTTCGTCGTGCTGCCCGTTTGGTCGAGCGGGCGCGGGAACTCGTCGGTCCTGTCACTGGTGCCTCTCCCGAAGGCCGATGCGGTGCGTATCGTGCTGGCAAGGCTCGATGTGCGCAGTGTCGCGCGAATGTACGGATCTTGCTGGATCGCCGGCCGTGGTCGTCGGTCACTCGCCGGCTCCGTCCTCGGAGTGGTCGTCGGAGTGCTCCTCACCGTGGTCGTCCTCGTGCTCGTGGAACTCGCGCTCGCCGGCGACCGCGCCGACGATGCCGCCGCCGAGGATCATGAGCGCTCCGAGGGTGACGAGGGCCGAGATGACGGCCCTCGGCGCCCGGGCCTTGGCGATGAACACGGCGCTGCCGAAGATGAAGACGGCGACGATCGAGACGACGATGACCGCCTCGACCTTGGAGACGGCGAGCATGACCCGGGACAGCCCGATGGCGACGACCACGACGCCGAGGGCGCTCAGCATCGGCACCTCGAACGGGCCGATGATCCGGCGCCGGATCACGTCGTTGACCTCGTCGTCTCCGGTTGCCCGCTCGGACCAGGCCTGGACCGTCCACTCCAGTCCGACGACGGCGAGCACCGCCAGACCGAGGTAGAGGAAGAGGCGGGACACGGACAGGCCAAGGGCAAGGCAGGCGATCCCGAAGGCGGCGAGCGGACCGGCGATGCTGAGCCCGACCGGAGGCTTCACGGCCAGGGCGTGGTCGGCACCGGCGCGGCTGGAGAGCTCCTCGGCGTCACCGTCCCGGGTGATGACACCGACAACGCCGAGGAAGAGGGCGCTGAAAGAGGCGGCCAGGAGGATGGCGTAGCCGGTGTGCTCGCCGACGCCACCCTTGTAGCCCATGCTCAGGACGCCGACGATGTCGCCGCCGCTGACCAGGCCGTAGACGAGAGCGCCGAGCCAGGCCGCCACGCACACGCCGAACAGGTATTTCGATCCCCAGGTGAACATGCTCGACCTACTTGGTGATGTAGATGGCGTACCACATGACGCCATAGAGGGCGGCAACGACCGTCCAGAACAGGGCTGCGCTGTTGACGCCGTCGTAGTCTCGGGACGAGTACTCGCCGGCGAGGGTGCGGAGCCCGACCACGAGCACGAACCCGATGGCGACGATCATCATGACCAGGTGGGTCCCGATGACGCCGTAGAGCAGGGCGGACCGCTCGTCTGCGTTGATCTCGATCTGCATGATCGTGAACAGGTAGGCGGTCTGGGCGATGTAGGCGACGGCGAACAGGATCGAGATCGCGTAGGCCAGCAGCGCATGTGAGCGGTCGTCGTTGCGGACCGACGCGACGGCCCACCAGATCGTGATCACCGAGAAGGCGATCGACACCCCCATGAAGTTTGGCTGGGTCAGTGGGATCTCGACGCCCTCCGGCAGCCACCGCTCGCCGGTCTGGATCACGGCGGCCCGCTCGGCTGCGTAGTAGCCGATCAGACCGAGGAAGCCCATCGCCATCGCGACCGAGGTCAGGCTGGTGGCCAGCAGGAGCAGCTTCGGTCGGGCCGGGCCGGCCGGCGCGACGTCGGCCGGGACGAAGTCGTATGGCGTGATGTCGGTCGTCGTCACTTCGCTCTCCTCAACCCTCGAGCTCCGGCGTGGCGTCATCCGCCCCGCCGTCGGCCTCGGCGGCCTCGCCCCCGCCGACCAGTGCGTACTCCAACTCACCGTCGGCCAACGGTGTCGGCGAGTTCACGATCGGTGGGGCCGGGAAGTTCCCGGCGACCGGCGGCGAGGCCGTCGCCCACTCGAGCGTGGTCCCTGACCAGGTGTTCGGGCTCGAACCCGCCGGCTTCGTCCCGAGGAAGCTGATGGCGAGGTTGCCGAGCAGGGCCAGGGCGCCGGCGGCCAGGATCGCGGCACCGGCGACCGACAGGATCGCCAGGCCGGCCGCGAAGTCCTCGGTCGGGCGGGCGGGCAGCCACGGCTGGTCGTCGAAGCCGGCGGCGATCTCGCCGACCGCCCAGACGACCGAGCCACCGGCCGCGGCCAGCACGGCGAGGTAGCCGAGCGGATCACCGAGCCGGCGACCCCAGATCTTGGCTGCCCAGTGGTGCATGGCGGCGATGAGTCCGACCAGGACGGCGCCGACGACCAGGGCCCGGACGCCCTCGTGGAAGCGGGTGCCGTTGAGGATCAGGGTGTTCGTCATGTCGATGGCATCGGGGAACAGCTCGTCGAGGAAGCCCATGACCGGCTTCACCAGGCCGAGTAGCGACACGACCGTCGCCAGCAACAGCAGCAGGCCCGACACCAGCGCACCGACCATGGGCACCCGGGGGACGATCACGCCGAGCCGAATGCTCTCGCCGACGATGCCGAGCGTGGCGAGGACCGGGAGGACGGCGGCGGCGAGGCCGACGACGAGGAAGGCGTTGTCGAAGTCGACACCGCGGAGGCTGCCGAGACCGACGACGTCCGAGCCGAAGCTGAGGATGCCGAACAGGCCGATCGCACCCATGACCGCCTTGTGCATCTGGACCGGGCGCTCGGTGTGCACGCCGATGATGTCGGCGGCCATGCCGAGGATCGGGATGCCGAGCCAGTAGATCGACGGCGCCAGGCTGAACCCGTCGCCGACCGCCGTGAGCTCGGCGCTCTCGGTGATCGGCAGGTGGAAGTAGCGGACCCGGAGGAACGCCAGCAGCAGTTCGGCCATCACGATCGGGAGGCTGAACAGGCCGACCAGGGCGAAGACGAGGTAACTCCAGGTGGTGAGCGGTGCCTTGTCGAGGCTCATCCCCTGGGTCCTGGCTCCGAGGACGGTGGCGGCGATGCAGACCAGGGCCCAGATCGCGGCGCCGACCATCATGGCGAGGGCGGCGGCCCAGAGGATCACGAAGTCACGCCGTCCGCCGCCGGGGCCGCCGTTGAAGATCGTGGCCAGCACGAGCAGGAGCGTGCCGAGGAGCCAGGTCCACAGGGCGCCGGAGGCGCCGCGGGCGAAGGCGAGCGACGGGGCGCCGACCTGGAGCGGGATGAGGTAGATGCCCAGACCGAGCAGGATCGGGACGAGACCACCGAACATCACGAGGTCGCGGCTGAGCGACCACACCTGGGGCAGGTAGTCGATGGCGTCCGGGGCCAGGTCGTCGAAGTTCCCGGCGTAGACCGCTGCGACAACGCCGACCACCAGCCCCCCGACGAGGCCGACCACACCGGCACCGATGAACAGGCGGCCGATCGTCTTGTGGTCACCGGTTCCGAGCAGCCCCTCGACCGTGCCGGGCTCGATCTGCTCGGAGGCGCTCGGGGCAGGACTGTCAGGGCGAGTTTCGGTAAGAGCCATGGATCAGAACCGTTGGTCGGGTGTCCGCACCGGGGGAGCTGCCCCGCCACGGATCTCAGTGGACGCACCCACGCCGGCGATGCCGTCGGGGGCACGGTTGCGAGCGTTGCGGCCAGTACTGTAACCGGCTCGGCCGTCGGATATCGAAACTGTCATGTTCCCCACCCGACCAGCATGTCGAGGGCCATTGCGGCGAACAGCACGGTGAGATGGGTGATCGAGAACCCGAAGTACCGGATGGCCATGGAGGCCCGCCTGGCGGGGTCGGTCTCGCCCCGGAGGGCGAGGGATCCACCGGTGAACAGCACCCCGACGGCCAGCGCCGACAGCAGGTAGATCCAGCCCATGTCGGCCACCTGCCAGAAGATCAGGGTCAGGACGAACACGATCGCCGAGTAGATCGTCATCTGGTTGGTGGTGTGCCGGTGGGTCTGGACGACCGGCATCATCGGAACCGAGGCGGCTGAGTAGTCGTCCTCGTACTTGATGGCCAGGGCCCAGAAGTGGGGCGGCGTCCAGAAGAAGATGATGCCGAAGAGGATGATGGCCTCCCAGCCGAGCGTGTTGGTCACCGACGACCAGCCGACAAGGACGGGGACGGCCCCGGCCGCACCACCGATCACGATGTTCTGGGTCGACGTCCGCTTGAGCCAGATCGTGTAGACCACGACGTAGAAGGCGCAGGCGGCGAGGGCGAGGACCGCAGACAGCAGGTTGACGGTCACGGCCAGCCAGACGAAGGCAAGCGCCTCGACGGCCGTTGCGAACACCAGTGCCTCGTTTGGCTCGACCTCACCGGTCACGAGCGGGCGGTTCGCGGTCCGCTTCATCATGGCGTCGATGTCGCGGTCGAGATACATGTTGTAGGCGTTGGCCCCGCCGGCGGCGAGGGTCCCGCCGATGACGGTGGCGATGATCAGCCAGATCGACGGGAGCCCGCGTTCGGCCACCACCATGGTCGGCACCGTCGTGACCAGGAGGAGCTCGATGATCCGAGGCTTGGTGAGGGCCACGAAGGGCCGAATCCGATAGCGCGCAGGAGCAGCAGTCAGCACCGCCGGCAACTGTAGCCAAGACACCGCTGACCGGCGCCCTCGGGGCGCAGGCTCGTCGGCAGTCGACCTCAAAACGTCATCCGCAGATGGGCGACCCGGCTCGGGGAGGTCGAAGGTCGTATTGCTACGGTGTGGCCGTGGAACCTGCGACCTTCCGTCGGATCGCTGGCATCGCCTGGGTCTTCCAGGCATTGATCGTCGCCTCGGGCGCCGCCGTCCGGTTGACCCAGGCCGGTCTCGGCTGCGAGGACTGGCCCCGCTGCAACGAGGACCGGCTGACCCCCGAGTGGGAGCTGCACGGCTGGATCGAGTTCGGGAACCGCCTCATCTCGCTCGTCGTGCTGGCCACCACGATCGCCGTCGTCTTGGGCGCGTACCGGCGCCTACCCAGACGGGACGACCTGATCCGGCTCGGCTGGCTGCTCGCCGTCGGTACCGCCGCCCAGGTCGTGCTCGGCGGCATCACGGTGCTCCTCGACCTCAACCCCATCGCCGTGTCCGGCCATTTCCTGGTGTCGATGGCGCTCTTGTACGTCGCCCATCTGCTGTGGCGGCGGGCCGACCCGGTCGAGCCCGCCATTGCGCCGACGATCGACGACGAGACCACCAGGTGGCTGCTGCGGGCGCAGCTCCCGCTGGCCTCACTCGTGCTGTTCACCGGCACGATCGTCACCGGCTCCGGACCGAACAGCGGCGACGTCCGGGCCGACCGGCTCGGCTTCGAGCTCACCGCCGTCGCCCGGGTGCACAGCGTCAGCGTCTGGCTGCTGCTGGCCTGCGTCGCCGGTCTGCTGGTGCTGTTCCGGACCAGGCGGATCTGCCCGGTTGGCGAGCGTCGAACCGATCCGTGGGCCACCGTCCACCTGATGGCCCTCGTCGCCGTCGGCCAGGGCGCCATCGGCTACGTCCAGTTCTCACTTGGCGTGCCCGCCGGCCTGGTCTGGCTCCACGTCGTCGGGGCGATCCTGGTCTGGATGCTGGCCGTCACGCTCCACCTGCGGACCTTCGACCGGCCACCGATGCCGGTCGTCGAGGAACCCCCGGCCCGGGCCGCCGAGGCGCTGCCCGCCTGACGAGCCCCTCGGGCCAGCCGGACGAACGGCCGGGCGGGGAACGGATGGTCGCTCGTCGCCCCGGTCGGATGCGGGCCCGTCCGCCGCCCGTCGACGGTGGCCGAAACGCCGGGCGGAGCTGCCACAATAGGAGGTATGGCTGCGCCGCTCGAGGTGAGCGACCCCAAGGTCGACGTCGTCGTCGACGAGCTCGCCCACGAGGACCGGCCCTGGGTGGTGATCGTCTGGAACGATCCCATCAATTTGATGACCTACGTGGCCTACGTGTTCCGCAAACTGTTCGGTTACAGCGAGGCCAAGGCCAACAAACTGATGCTCGACGTCCATCACAAGGGCCGGGCCACCGTCTCGAGCGGCACCAGGACCGAGGCCGAGCGAGACGTCAAACGGCTCCACAGCCACGGGCTGTGGGCCACGATGGAACACGACGAGTAGCGGGCCGAGGGGAGACGTCGTTCATGGGTCTGTTCCGACGCGAGAGGCCGTTCCAACCGATCGGTGACGACACCTACCGGGTAAACGTGCCGATCGAGACCAGGCGAGGCCTGCTGTCCCTGGCCGAGGAGCTCGGCGAGGCCCAGACCGGCGACCGGCCCGAACTGCGGCGGCTGTTCCCCACCGCCTACCCGGACGACCCCGAGCGCGATGCGGGCTTCCAGGTCTTCGCCCGTGACGAGCTGATCGAGCGGCGGAACGAGGCGATCGACGTCATCCGATCGACCGTCGAGGCCGACACGTTGACCGGCGAGGAACTCACGGCCTGGATGGGTATCGCCAACGACTTCCGGCTGGTCCTCGGCACGTTGCTCGACGTCAGCGAGGACGACAACGAGATCGACGTCGAGGCCGCCGAGGCCGGAGCCCAGATCCTCTACCACGAGCTGGGGCAGCTGGTGAGCGCCATGGTCGATGCGTTGATGACCTCGCTTCCCGAGGCCGAGGACGACGAGCTCTGAGGGGCCGGCGACGACCGGTCGGCCCGCCCGATCGGTGGCGGATCCGTGCCGGCCGAATCACCCGAGCGCCCGGCGGGAGGCCCGGTGTATCCTGCGGACTACCCTGATAGGGTGAGGCGGCCATCCGCACGGGTTCGATTCGAGCCGTGAGAGCCGTTTCCGGCCCCCATCGTTCAGCGGCCTAGGACGCCTGCCTTTCACGCAGGTAACACGGGTTCAAATCCCGTTGGGGGTGCAGCGGGAGGCAGTACGCTTCCCAGGCAACACCAGCAAGACCAAGCAATACAGCGTTACAGCAACAAGGTCCCGTAGTGCAGTCTGGAGTGCACGCCGCCCTGTCAAGGCGGAGGTCGCGAGTTCAAATCTCGTCGGGACCGCGTCAGCCCCCTCCCATGGGGTGGCTGCGGGGTCGGGTAGCTCAGTTGGTAGAGCGACCGCCTGAAAAGCGGTAGGTCACCGGATCGACGCCGGTCCCGACCACCTCACGAATGCAGGCCAGATCACACCGATCTGGCCTGTTTCGCTTTTTTGCCGCGCTTCGAGATCGATTGTCCCCAATGGAGAGGAAGGCTTTTCTCTCATGAAGGGAATCGAACGCCCTGGTCCGTCCCCTATGTTCCATAAGATTTTTTCTCCGCAAACCGTTCACAGCCCAGCCCGCCTGGCCGACGACCTGTGTTGAACATTGACACAAAAGCGAGCGCTTTTGCGAGTGAGTTGTCCCGCTTTCTACCCGAATTGGCGTAAGATGAGCGTGACCAACTTCGCGGGCGGTCGAAACTTGGGCACACGGCGTCCAGAGATGGACCTCAAGCGCCATTGCGTGCACCAGGCGTGAAACACCACTGTCCTGTCGTTCGAACCAGAGGAAGTCACCAACGCCATGGCGGCAAAGAAATCACAGATGACCGAAGACCACAAGCAAGCCCTCGCCGTCGGCCGGGCTGAGGGCCGTATGGTCCGGGCCTACCTCGAGGCACTGGAGTCGAGCAAACCGAAGCGCGGTCGGAAGCGCACCAAGGACTCGATCTCCCGCCGGCTCGAGCGCATCGACGTCGAGCTCGAAGAAGCCGACCCCCTGAAGCGCCTCCAGCTCACCCAGGAGCAGCTGGATCTGGCCGACGAGCTCGACCAGATGGACTCGGGCGTCGACCTGTCCCGCCTGGAGACCGACTTCACCAAGGTGGCCAAGGGCTACGCCGAGCGCAAGGGCATCACCTACGCCGCGTTCCGGCAGATCGGTGTGCCGGCCGCCGTGCTCAAGAAGGCCGGGATCTCCCGGGCCGCCTGATCGGCGACCACGTCGTCCTCGACGTCTCGGCTGCTCGTCGAGACCGAGCAAACCGAAGAGTTTCGTCCCGCCGGGGGTCTAGGCGATAGCCGACCCCCGGTAGGCGTTTTCGCCCCGGTCGATCCCGAGTGATTCCACCCGGTCGATGAACCCCGCCACCTGGGCCTCGATGGTCCCGAGCAGGGCGCCACGATCGGCGATCATCGACTCGAGTGCCGCCCGGTCAGCCGGATAGCGGGTATCGGAGGCGAGCGCATCGAGCAGCGTCGCCCCACCGTCTGCGCCCCGCCGCATGGCCAAAGCGGCCTCGACCGCATGCCCCTTGATCAGCTCGTGGGCCTCCTCCCGTCCGAGCCCGTTGCGGACGGCGTGCATCAACAGCTTGGTGGTGGCCAGGAACGGCAGATAGCGACGGATCTCGGCGTCGATCACCTCGGGGAAGACCCCAAAATCCCGCAGGACGGCAAAGGTGGTCTCGTACAGACCGTCGAGAGCGAAGAAGGCATCCGGCACGACCACCCGCCGGACGACGGAGCACGACACGTCGCCCTCGTTCCACTGATCGCCGGCCAGGCCGGCGGCCATCGTCAGGTGGCCACGGAGGATCGTGTACATCCCATTGATCCGCTCGCAGGACCGGGTATTCATCTTGTGGGGCATGGCCGACGAACCGACCTGCCCCGCGGCGAAGCCCTCGGTGGCCAGGTCATGGCCGGCCATCAAGCGGATCGACAGGGCCAGGTTGGCCGGCGCCGAGCCGAGTTGGACCAGCGCCGAGACGACCTCGAGATCGCGGGATCGCGGGTAGACCTGACCGACGGCCCCGAGCACCCGTGGGACGCCGAGGTGTCGAGCGACCCGCTCCTCCAGCTCGGCCACCCGCTCGGGCGTGCCGAGCAGATCGAGCTGGTCCTGCTGCGAGCCGACCGGTCCCTTGATGCCGCGGATGGCGAAACCCTCCTGAACCGCCAGCAGATGACGGTGGGCGCCGAGCAGCTCCTCACCGACCTGGGCGAGACGTTTCCCGACCGTCGTCGGCTGCGCCGGCACGTTGTGGGTCCGGCCGACGATGGCGGTCGACGCCTCCGCCTCGGCCAGCTCGGCCAGGACGGCGAGCACGGCCCGGGTCCGGCGCTCGACCAGGTCGATGGCCCGCCACTGCACGAGCTGCTCGACGTTCTCGGTCAGATCACGGCTGGTCAGACCCTTGTGCACGTCCTGGCGCCCGGCCAGATCGCTGAACTCGTCGAGCCGGGCCTTGACGTCGTGCTTGATCGCCAGATCTCGCTTGTCGATCGACGCCAGATCGACCTCGTCGATCACCGATCGGTAGTCGGCGACGGCGGCGGGGTCGACGTCGAGCCCGAGCTCGATCTGGGCCTCGAGCACGGCAACCCAGAACCGCCGCTCGAGCACCACCCGCTCCCGACGGTCGAAGATGGCAGCCATCTCGGCGCTGGCGTACCGCTCGGCCAGGATGTTGGGAATGGTCATCGGGCCAGACGCTCCTCGGCTGCGACCGGATCGCCCGACCCGGCTCACACGACCAGTCTACGACAACGTCCCCGGCCCCGACCCCGACCGACGCCGGCCCCGGTCCGGCGGCGAGACCGCGACGCCCGGACCTCAAGCCCGGTCCTGGCGGGACCGATGTCCTGGGCACGGGTCCCGACCCCGGCCGTCGAGCTGTCCACCAGGGGGATCGATGTACGGACGTTGCGAAACCGATCCCTTCGACCAGGCGATCGACGTCTGCGATTCGTGCTACGGCGAGTTCTGCGCGTCCTGTCTCGTCACGACCAAGTCCCGCAAGCACCCGATCTGCAAGGAGTGCGCCCTCATCGAGTCCGGCATCCGCCCCGGGGCCAAGCCGCTGCTGCGTGGCTCAAAGCGAACCGCAGCGGAGCGACGGCGGAGCCTGCGGGATGCGCCGACGACGCCACGAAACTTCTCCTACTTCGACGACGGCGAGTCGGCGTCCGACGGCGAGTCGGCGTCCGACGGCGAGGCGGGGGCGATCCCCGCTGCGCTGCTCGGTGTCGACCGGGACTCGGCAGCCGCTGACGAGCCGACGACGGAGCTCGACGGCGACGACCGCAGCTCGACCGGAGCGAGACCGGCCGAGCACCCCGACGGTGGCCCCGAGTCGACCGATCCGACCGGACCCGATCCGGTTGGGGACGGTTCGGTCGGATCCGACGCGGACTCGGAGGAGCGGCGGCACCCGTTCCTGCCGAACTCGGCGCTCGTCGAACCAGCGGTGACCGAGCCGGCGCCTGCCCCTGCTCCTGCGCCGACCGGGATGGCCGCCCTGGCCGAGCACGCCGGTCGGCCGACGACACCGGAGCCGATCGACGCCGTCTCCATCGACGAACCACCGCCATGGGCGTCGCCACCGGATGCGGAGACCGAGCCAACCTCGCCGTGGCCGAAAGCGGTGACCGCAGGATCGACCGCGCCGTCGCCCTGGGCGCCCGAGCCGGCTGCCGATACCCAGACGTCGACACCGTGGAGCTCGGCACCCGCCGGCGCCGACGACGGTCAGCCACCGCCGGCCGAGGCGGCGGAGCCGCCGACGCAACCGACCGCCGTCACGACCTCCGGGACGACGGAGCCCGTGACCACGCCGGCGCCGCGGTCGAGTGACGACAAGCCGGTCACCGACGGCTTCGACTGGGTGAGCCAGATGCCGGCTCGCGGCTCGTCACCGCCGCTCCCGTCGCGATCGGCCGGCGGCACACCGACAGCTGACGGATCCGACCGGTCCGGCAACGTCGCCACGGTCGAGCGGGCACCGGCCGGATTGCCCCGCCGCACCCCTCGACCAGACGATCTGGCCTGATCGGCGCCCGCCTACGACAGGTGGAGGTACTGGGTCCGACCGGGCCCGGTCGAGACGAGGCTGACCGGGACCCCGACCTGGTCCTGGATCAGCTCCAGGTAGGCGTGGGCGGCGGCCGGGAGGTGTCGGGGCTCGGTGGCGCTGCTGAGGTCGGTCTGCCACCCGGGGAGCTCCTCATACACCGGGACGGCACCGTGCAGGTCGCTCTGGTGGTACGGCAGCTTGTCGGTGCGGACACCGTCGATCTCGTAGCCGACACACACCTTCACGGTCTCGAACGAGTCGAGCACGTCGACCTTGGTGATGGCCAGGTCGGTGAGGCTGTTGAGCCGCACCGCGTGACGCAGCATGACCGCATCGAACCAGCCCGGGCGGCGACGCCGGCCGGTATTGGTGCCGTACTCGTGGCCGATGTCAACCATCTTGTCGCCGTCGTCGTCGAACAGCTCGGTCGGGAACGGCCCGGCGCCGACCCGGGTGACGTAGGCCTTGGCGATGCCGAGCACCCGGTCGATGTGCCGGGGGCCGACGCCGGTTCCGGCGCAGGCCCCACCGGCGGTCGGGTTCGACGACGTGACGAACGGGTAGGTGCCGTGGTCGAGGTCGAGGAACGTGGCCTGGGCCCCCTCGAACAGCACGTGCTGGCCGCCCTCGAGCGCCGTGTGGATCAGGTCGGTGGTGTCGGCGATGTGGGGCCGGAGTGGCTCCAGACACTCGCCGAGGATCTTGTCGGCCAGCCCGTCCGGGTCGACGGGGAGCCGGTTGAACACCTTGGTCAGCACCTTGTTGTGGTGGCTGAGGGCGGCCGCCAGCTTCTCCCGGAAGATCTGCTCGTCGAGCAGGTCCTGGACCCGGACCCCCATGCGGGTCGCCTTGTCGGCGTACGTCGGCCCGATCCCACGCTTGGTCGTCCCGAGCTTGGACTTGCCGAGGTGCCGCTCCTGCAGCGCGTCGAGCTGCTGGTGGTAGGGCATGATCAGGTGCGCGTTACCGGACACCCGCAGGTTCCTGGTGTCGATGCCCCGACGGTTGAGCATGTCGAGCTCGGCCAGCAGCACGAACGGGTCGACGACCACGCCGTTGCCGATCACCGGCTCGATGTGGTCGTAGAGCACGCCACTCGGCACGAGCTGGAGCGCAAACGTCTCGCCGTCGACCACCAGGGTGTGGCCGGCGTTGTGGCCGCCCTGGTAGCGGACCACCATCGACATCTCCTTGGCCAGGAGATCGGTGAACTTTCCCTTGCCCTCGTCACCCCACTGGGTTCCGACCACAATCGTCGCAGGCACCTCACGATCGTACCGGACGGGCCTTGACCCTCCATCGGGGGGAGGGTGCACGATGATCGGCGTGACCGACACCCCGACCTCGATCCCACCGCCCGACTCGGGCGAACCGGGACCCCTGCTCACCATCGGATCGTTCTCCCGGGCCACCCTCGTCTCGGTGCGCTCCCTGCGGGCCTACCACGAGCGCGGCCTCCTGGTGCCGGCCGCGGTCGACCCGGCCACCGGCTACCGGGGCTACCACCCGGGCCAGATCGCCGACGCGGTGACGCTGCGACGCCTCCGGGAGCTCGACGTCCCTCTCGACACGATCGCCGAGATCCTCGGCGCCCGAGATCCCGAGCTGACCACGAAGCTGCTCGGCGAACACCGGACCCAGATGCAGGCCCGGCTGGCCGAGACCGAGCTGATCGTGGCCCGGCTGCAGCGGGCGGTCGACGAGCCGAGCCCGGACGCGCCGATCCACGTCCGCACCGTCGAGCACGCCGACGCCATCGCCATCGTCGACGAGGTGGCTCCGGACGACTACGCCGCCTTCTTCGCCGACGCCTATGCCCGGCTCTGGGCACTGATCGCCGGCGGGACGTTCGCCCTGGCCGGGCCGTCCGGGGCGCTGTTCCGGGCCGAGGTCCGCCACGACGACCCCGACCGGGTCGTCGCCTACCTGCCCGTGACTGCGCCAGCCCCCATCGACCCCTCGACCGGCGTCGAGCTGGTGGAACTGCCAGCCACCACGGTGGCGGTTGCGGTGCACGAGGGCAGCTACGACGACATCGACGACGCCTACGCCTCGCTCGGGGCGTGGGTCGCCTACCACGGCGAGCCGACCGGCGAGGACGTCCGCGAGGTCTACGTGGTCAGCTACGACCGGACCGACGATCCGAGCAAGTTCCGGAGCGAGATCCACTGGCCCATCCGGCCCCGATGAGCGGATCCCGGCGAGAGGAGACGGCACGATGACCCTGCAGATCGGCAACATCACCTTCGACTGCGACGACCCGCAGAAGGTGGCCGCCTTCTGGTCGGCTGCGCTGGAACGCCCGGTCGACGAGGGCGGCTCGCCCTTCTTCGCCTCGATCGGGGTCAGCGACCCGGCGACACTGCCGAACTGGCTGTTCCTGGCCGTGCCCGAGCACAAGACCGCAAAGAACCGGCTCCATCTCGACTTCGGGTCAGAGGATCGGGCGGCCGACGTGGCCCGGCTCGTGTCCCTCGGGGCAACCCACGTGGCCGACAAGGACGAATGGGGTCACTCGTGGGCGGTGCTGACCGACGTCGAGGGCAACGAGTTCTGCGTTGCTCAGGTCTGAGGCCTGCGCTCGGGCGAGCCACACGCAGCGGCGGCTCGGACCGGCGGCGTCAACGCCGCTCGTCCGGTCCCGTCAGCTCGTCGGCCCGGCGGAGCAGATCGCCAAGCGTCGTTCCGTCGACGTCGGCCATCGAGCGGAAGCCGATGCTGGCCGAGCCGATCTTGACCCGGCTCTTGGCCACGCCGGGGGCCCGCAGCCGGTCCTCGAACACCTGGCCGAGGTAGCGACCGTCGTCGACGGCGTTGACGTAGAGGCTGTAGCCGTCCTTCTGGCGGGCCAGGCCGACGAGGAACCACTCGACGTCGTCACCCTTCGGGCGGGGCTGGACGATGTCGCCGTAGCCGAGGATCTGCTGGTCGGTCCCACCCCAGAACACGCCCTCCCACAGGGTGCGGTTCCGGTCGGGCATGGCCGAGCGGATGGCGCCGTCGAGACGGTGCATCGTGTTGCGCACCGTCTCGTCGTCGAACGAGCTGAGGAAGTCATCAGGGTCGGTGTCGACACGTTCCATGCGGCCGACGCTAGTTCCCCGATCGGTTCTGGTCGTGAGAACGGCGAGAACGTGCCCGAATCGCGACCGGAACCGGCGACCGACGTCTAACTGACCTCGAAGGTGAAGGCGTCGGCGGCGGCGCCGATCGCGACCTTGGAGCCGTCCTCGATCTCGCCGTCGAGGATCAGCAGGGCCAGTCTGTCGGCGATCTCCTTCTGGATGACCCGCTTGAGCGGCCTGGCCCCGAAGGCGGGGTCGTGGCCGATGCGGGCCAGCAGGCCCTTGGCCTCGTCGCTGACCTCGATCCCGATCCGGCGGTCGCTGACCCGGCGGGCCAGGGCCTCGAGCTGGATGTCGACGATCTCGACCAGGTCGCCCTCGGTCAGCTCGCTGAAGCGGACGATGTCGTCGACCCGGTTGACGAACTCCGGGCGGAAGAAGTCCTTCGGGTCGCCCGGCAGGTTCGACGTCATGATCAGCACGACGTTGCTGAAGTCGACCGTGCGGCCCTGGCCGTCGGTCAGACGACCGTCGTCCATCAACTGCAGCAACACGTTGAACACGTCGGGGTGGGCCTTCTCGACCTCGTCGAGCAACACGACGGCATAGGGCCGTCGGCGGACCGACTCGGTCAGCTGACCGCCCTGGTCGTAGCCGACGTACCCGGGTGGGGCGCCGATGAGCCGCGACACGGTGTGCTTCTCCATGTACTCCGACATGTCGAGGCGGACCATCGCCCGCTCGTCGTCGAACAGGAAGTCGGCCAGGGTGCGGGCCAGCTCGGTCTTGCCGACGCCGGTCGGGCCGAGGAACAGGAACGTGCCGATCGGCCGGTTGGCGTCGGACAGGCCGGCCCGGCTGCGGCGGATGGCCGACGACACGGCCTCGACCGCCTCGTCCTGGCCGATGACCCGGCGGTGCAGCTCCTCCTCGAGGCGCAACAGCTTGCGGGCCTCGCCCTCCATCAGTCGGCTGACCGGGACCCCGGTCCAGCGGCTGACGACCTCGGCGATGTCCTCCTCGTCGACCTCCTCCTTGAGCATCGTCTTGTCGGCCTGCAGCTCCGACAGGGCGGCCGAGGCCTCCTCGATCTGGCGCTCGGTTGCCGGGAGCTGTCCGTAGACGATCTCGGACCGCTTCGTCAGGTCGTCCTCGCGCTCGGCCTGGCGGGTGAGGTTGTCGGCCTGCTCCTTGAGCGAGCGGATGCGCTCGATGGCCTCCTTCTCGTTCTGCCAGTGGGCCCGCATGCCGACGACCTGCTCGTTGAGGTCGGCCAGCAGGGCCTCGATCTCGCCGGTCCGGGCCAGCGATGCCGGGTCGGATTCCTTCTCGAGCGCCATGCGCTCCATGTCGAGCTGGCCGATGCGGCGCTCGATGACGTCGATCTCGGTCGGGAGCGAGTCGATCTCGATCCGGAGCTTCGAGGCGGCCTCGTCCATCAGGTCGATCGCCTTGTCCGGCAGGAAGCGGCCGGTGACGTAGCGGTCGGAGAGGGTGGCGGCGGCGACGATGGCGGTGTCCTGGATGCGGACGCCGTGGTGGACCTCGTAGCGCTCCTTGAGGCCTCGGAGGATGGCGATCGAGTCCTCGACCGTCGGCTCGCCGACCAGCACCTGCTGGAAGCGGCGCTCCAGCGCCGGGTCCTTCTCGACGTACTGGCGGTACTCGTCGAGCGTGGTGGCGCCGACCATCCGCAGCTCACCGCGGGCCAGCATCGGCTTGATCATGTTGGAGGCGTCCATGGCCGAGTCGCCCCCGGCCCCGGTGCCGACGATCGTGTGCATCTCGTCGATGAACGTGATCACCTCACCGTCGGCGTCGGTGATTTCCTTGAGCACGGCCTTCAGCCGCTCCTCGAACTCACCGCGGAACTTGGCCCCGGCCAGCATCGCCGAGATGTCGAGCGAGATGACCCGGCGGTTGCGCAGGCTCTCGGGCACGTCGCCCTCGACGACGCGCTGGGCCAGACCCTCGACGATGGCCGTCTTGCCGACGCCGGGCTCACCGATGAGGACCGGGTTGTTCTTGGTCCGGCGGCTGAGGACCTGGATGACCCGGCGGATCTCGTCGTCACGGCCGATGACCGGGTCGAGCTTGCCGGCCCTGGCGTCCTCGGTCAGGTCACGCCCGTACTGCTCCAGCGCCTGGTACTGGTCCTCGGGATTCTGGCTGGTGACCCGGTGTGAGCCCCTGACCTCCTGCAGGGCGGCCAGCAGCTCGTCGCGGCGGACGTCGATCCTGGCCGCGGTGGCACCACCGGGATCCGGGTTGGCCAGGCCGAGCAGCAGGTGCTCGGTGGAGAGGTAGTCGTCGCCGAGCTCACCTCGCACCGAGTCCGCGTCGTTGATGACCCGGTTGGTCTGGCGGCTGAGCCGTGGCTCGGTGCCGTAGGCCTTCGACAGGGCCTCGACGGCCTTCTCGGTCTCGCTGCGGAGCTGGGCCGGCTGGCGCTCGACCTTGGTCAGCAGCGGCAGGACGACGCCCTCGGACTGGCTCAGGAGGGCGAGCAGGACGTGGTCGGGGGTGACCTCGGGGTGGGCCTCCTTGCCAGCCCGTTCGAGGGCGGCGGCAACGGCTTCCTGGGTCTTGATCGTCCACTTGTTGGGATCAACAGCCATGATCCCAGCCTAGCTGACCGGTGCAAGAAGTTGACATGCTCACTATCAAGTTTTCTAACTCGCGTTGTTCATCATCGGTGGCGACTCGGTGGCGGCTTCGCCGACGCCGTTCACCATCGTGACCGGGCGTCGTCGACGGCCGCCAAACCAGACCGAAAACTGCCAAGCGACCGAGCGGCCCCCGATCTCGCGTCGGACGCCCGCAGCGCATCCGGCCCCTGGGCGACCGGCCGAGCGGTCCGGTCAGGCGGAGCGGACGACCAGGGCCAGCGCCGGGCCGAGCCGGGCGGTCCACAGCAGCGTCCGCACGAGGTCGACCTGCAGCAGTCGGTGGTGCAGGTCGTCGTCGAACCGCTCGACGAGACGACCGTGCAACGGTGCGGCGCCGAAGGCGGTGATCGCCAGCACGGCGCCGACGAGGGCGAGCCCGACGAGCGCCAGCAGTCGATCCGAGCCACTCGGGGCCGCGAGCACGAGCACCGCAGCGGAGACGACCTCGACACCCCACGGGACCACCAGCAGTCGGGAGATCCGAGCCATGTGGGCCTCCTGGAATGGTCGATACGGCTCGTTGACGAGGGCGAACAGCGGGTAGTGGACCACGTGGATGGTCCACATGAGCCCGACCATGAACCCGGTGGCGGCGAGGTGGACGGCGGCCAGCAACGCAAACGACATCACCGACGAGCATGCCAGGCGCCAGACGGGCCGCGTCGGGCCTGGGCGATGGCATGCTCGTTGGTGATGACCGCCCCCGCCGAACCGACGGAGCCGTCCGACCGGGCGAGCGTCGGCTCTGCCGTCCTGGCGGTCGTGGCCCTCCCCGTCGTCGTCGGGCTCGTGTTGCCGCTGGCGATCGTCGCCATCGACCCGTGGCGGCGATCGACCGAGGTACCGAGCCTCGCCATCGGTGTGGTCATGGCCCTGACCGGTGTCGCCATCGTCGCCCGCGCCGTGCTCGAACTCGTCACCGACGGACGGGGCACGCTCGCCCCCGTGGACCCGCCGAGGCGGCTGGTCACCACCGGCCTGTTCGCCCACTGCCGCAACCCGATGTACGTCGGCGTGCTGTCGGTGCTGGCCGGGCTGTCGATGGCCAGCCGGTCGCCGAT